>JBGPFV010000035.1:0-12552 GCA_041483535.1 Terriglobia bacterium
ACGGCGGGCGCGGCCACCTTGCGCGCCGTCGCTCCTGGAATTTCTGAAGCTCTGGTGACCACCGCCGCCGGCCTGGCTGCGGCCATCCCCGCGGTGATTGCCTACAACCTCATTATTGGCTCGATTCGCGAAATGGCCGCGCGCAACGACGACTTCACCCTGGAAATGCTGAACCTGGTGGAGCGACAAGCTGGAGACCGCCAGCCGACTCCGCAAGCGACCGAGGCGCGGCGCTAATGGCCTTCACCTCCGCCAACGGACGCACCCAGTCGGCGCTTGCCGACATCAACGTCACGCCCCTGGTGGATGTCGTCCTCGTGCTGCTCATTATTTTCATGGTGACCGCCCCGGTTTTGCAGTCCGGCATCGAAGTCAATGTGCCCCACACCCGCACCGTCAAAGAGATCACCGAAGAGCGGTTGGTAATCAGCATCGACAAATCGCAGAAAGTTTTTCTGGGCAACGATCCCATCAACATCAACCAGATCGGAGCGCGCCTGAAGCAGAGAATTCGCGATCCGCAACACCAGGCGATTTATTTGCGCTCCGATGAAGATGTCCCGTTTGGCGCCTTCGCCACCGTGATGGACGCCATCAAGCAGTCGGGCATCCGCAACGTGAGCATCGTTACCCAGCCAATGGACAGCCATGGCGGCCATCGCTGATATCGATATCTATTCCGAGCACACGCAACTGCGCCGGCCTCTGGCCTGGTCATTCGGCTTGCATGTTGGATTCGCGGCCTTCGTAGTGCTCTACGCGGTGTTTATTAACGGCATTCGGGGCACAGGCTGGGGCAGCGGAGGAGGAGGAGATGCCATGGGCGCCACGCTGGTGAGTTCTGTTCCCTTGCCCGCGAATCCGACCCAGACCCAGAACGTGCTGGCAACGGAATCGAAGGGGCTTTCGAAGTCGCTGCCCACGGTTCAGGAGAAGGAACCGGAAGCGATTCCAATTCCCGACAAGAACGCGAAGACCAAAATGAAACCCGCGCCGGTCAAGAGCGCAACCCAGCGCCAGCCGCAACCAGAGCCCCAGGAGTCGAATCAGATTCCGTATGGCGAGGGCGGTCCGGTCAGCGGCCCCTACACCATGAGCGCGGGCGGGGCCAAGGGCGGATTTGGTTTTACCGGAAGCGGTGGCGATTTCGGCAGCCGGTTTTCGTGGTACGTCCAGGGCGTGCAGCGGAAAGTAACCGAGAACTGGTTGAAGTATGAAATCGATCCGCGCATCGCGGACGCGAAACGGGTGTATCTGACGTTTGATATCGCGCGCGACGGGCACCCGATGAATGTCCAGGTCGAACAGTCGAGCGGCGTGCCGTCGCTCGACCTTTCGGCCACGCGTGCGCTCCAGCGCATCGATACCTTCGGCCCGCTGCCGCCGGATTATTCGGGAAACAAAGTGTCGGTAGAGTTCTGGTTCGATTACAAGAGGTAAGTGGAGGGACGGGCGGGGACGCCCGGCGCTCCACCAGCAAAGGGAGCACAAAATTGCGTAACTCAGCTCGCCCCGTCCGTCGTCATACTTGGGTCGGTCATACTTTGATCGCCGCCGCCTTGCTGCTTCTTTTGGCGGCCACCAGTTCTGCGCAGGACTGGATTCGCACCGGCACCGGCCTCGGGGTCGAGCGCGTGCGCCTGGCCGCATCCGACTTCAAGCCCTCCACCGCCGACACCAGCAACGCAGCCCTGCTGAAGACCTTCAACGATACGCTCTGGAACGACCTCGACAACGCCGGAATCTTCGATCTCGTCTCCAAGAGTTTTTATCCGCTGCAGGAGCCGGGGCAACCCTCCGAGGTCAATTTCTCCGCTTGGAGCTCTCCGCCGCCGAACGCCTCCATGCTCGCGTTCGGCAACCTGGGCGCCGCCGCCGGCAAGGTCACGGTGCAGGGATGGCTCTACGACGTGAAGAATGAAAAGTCGCCGCAGGTGCTTGGCAAGCAGTACACCGATAATGCAACCAGCGACGCGGTGAGGGTGATCGCGCACAGGTTTGCCGACGAGATCATCTTTCGCCTCGGCGGAGGCATAGCCGGCATCGCCGAAACCAAAATCTATTTCGTCAGCAAGCGCACCGGCAGCAAAGAAATCTGGATGATGGACTACGACGGCGCCAATCAACAGCAGGTCACGCACCTCGGCACCATTTCCCTGTCGCCACGCATCTCGCCCGATGGCTCGCGCCTGGCGTTCAGCTCCATGACGAAGAGTGGTTGGGAAATTATGATGTACTCATTCGATCTCAACCGTATGGTCGCCTTCCCGCGTTTTGGAGGTATGAACCTTTCGCCGTCGTGGTCGCCCGAGGGCAAGATCGCGTTCTCCTCGTCGCGCAATGGCTACCCCAACATTTTCGTCGTCGATGCCTCCGGAGGAAACTCGCGCCGCCTGACCAACGACAAGGGACCCGACATCGCTCCCACATGGAATCGCAAGACCGGCTCCCAGATCGCTTTCGTCAGCGGACGCACCGGCCTGCCGCAGATCTACACCCTGGAAGCCGACGGCACCAACCTGCAGCGGGTCACCGATCAGGGCTATGCCGTTTCTCCCAACTGGTCGCCGAACGGACAGTTTCTGACCTTCTCCTGGATGCGCAAGTACGGGCCCGGAGAGCCGGGTTCCAACGATCTATATTTGATGGACGTCGCCAGCAAGCAGTGGGTACAACTCACGCATGATGCCGGGCGCAACGATTTTCCCTGTTGGTCTCCGGACGGCCGCCACCTTGTGTTTCAGTCCCACCGCTCGGGAACCGACCAGATATGGACCATGCTGGCCGACGGATCAAACGTAAAGCAGTTGACTTTCAAGGGCGACAACACACAGCCCAACTGGAGTTGGAAGTAGATTGATTGCCTATGGGCAAGTAAGTTTCGTATCAGGGCACGCCTTGAGGCGTGCCGCAGGAGTTACGTCATGAAGGCGCCTTTAGGCGCTGAAGCCGGAGATTGGAGTTTCATCACGTTCTGTTAAGGAGAATTGTTTTGCAGCTGGCCGAAAGTGCGCCCCTTCGTCAAGCTGCGAATTCCATGCCACCGCGGGCGCACAGAAACAGGAGGAATCAAGTGAACCACGCAATAAAAATGACAACCACGATGACGAGATGGGCGACCCTGGTATTGGCACTCGCCGCGATTATGTTCCTGGGCGCATGCGCCAAAAAGAAGGTCGCTCCGCCGCCGCCCCCGCCGCCACCCGCACCCACGGCTCCCACCGCCACGCTCTCGGCAAGCCCAAACACTATTGACAAGGGACAATCGACAACCTTGACCTGGCAGACCACCAACGCCACCGACGTCAGCATCGACGGAATTGGCGCGGTGGAGACGAGCGGCTCGCGTCAGGTGACTCCGGCGGACTCGACCACTTACCACCTGATCGCGAAAGGCGCCGGCGGAACCCAGGATGCCACCGCGCGCGTCACCGTCAACCCGCCACCACCTCCGCCAACACCGCCTCCTTCCGCCACCGAGGAGGAACTCTTCTCGCGCAACGTGAAGGACATTTACTTCGATTACGACAAGTACGATGTGCGCGCAGCCGAGCAAGCATCGTTGCAGGGCGATGCGGGGTTCCTGCAGCAGCATCCCAACATCCACATCACGATTGAGGGGCACTGCGACGAGCGCGGCTCCACCGAATACAACCTGGCTCTGGGCACCAATCGCGCCGATGCGGTGAAGAATGCGCTCATCCAGGCTGGAGTGGCCGGCGATCGCATCAAAACCATCAGCTACGGCAAGGAGAAGCCGTTCTGCACTGAGTCGAACGAAAGCTGCTGGCAGCAAAACCGCCGCGGCCACTTCGTGTACGAAAAATAAGTGGGGGGAGGGACGGGCGTCTCGCCCGTCCTTGTTCTCCAGCAGACCGCGGAAGACTCGTGGTTGCCTTGATTTTGGGTGGCGCAGCGCTTCCGCGCTGCGGTAACCGCATCGTCACGAGAGCGGCTTTAGCCGCTGAGGGCAACGGCCGCGCATCGATCGTTCTTCCAACGCCTGTTAGGACTCCAGTCGCTGGACGCTAAACGCTTTTTGACATCCAATATAGGGTAACTATGAAATCCAATCGCATCTCGATCCTTTTCGCGCTGTTCCTCGCCATCTGCATTGCGCCCGCCTACGGAGCTAACAAAGACATCGTCCAACTGCAAACGCAGGTCGACCAGTTGCAGCAGCAGATGACCCAGATGAAGCAGTCGTTCGATGAGCGCATGGGCGTCATGAAGAATCTCCTCGAGCAAAACACCGACGCCGCCAACAAAGTAATCGCCGCCATCAACGAACTGCAAGCGTCCATCAACAAACAGCAGCAGGATCGCGCCGCGCAGGTTGACCAGATCTCGGGGCAGATTCAAGCGCTGAACGACACCATGGACGAACTCAAGGTTCGGCTCGCCAAACTGAGCAAGCAATTTGAGGACATGCAAGCGGCGCAGCAATCCTTGGCCGCGCAGCAGTCCCAAGCGCAGCAGCAGGCCCAGGCAATCGCTCAAGCCCCTGCGCCCGACGTGCTCTACAACAATGCCCTGCGCGACTACAACGGCGGGAAAAACGATCTGGCCGTCCAGGGATTCAACGACTACATTAAGTTCTACCCCAACACCGACCTGGCCGGAAACGCCTATTTCTATCTAGCCGAAATTCAGTTCAAAGCCGCCGATTACAAAAAGGCGGTCGCGAACTACGATTTGGTCCTGCAGAATTTTCCCAGCGGAAACAAGGCCGCGGCCGCCCAGCTCAAGAAGGGATTCGCGCTCCTCGAACTCGGAAAACAAGACGAAGGCACACAGGAATTGAAGCACGTCATCCAGCGCTATCCCCGCACCAATGAAGCCACCCAGGCACGGGAGAGACTGCGGAAGGTAGGAGCAACGACACCAAGGAGCCGCTAGCCCGTGTAGAGCGGACACTCTGGTCCGCTGCTTTTGGGTTTGGTCCTCGGCGGCCTCTGCGGTTGCATTTCGCTGCACGCTTTTCGCGGACAGAGCCTGCCCTGAGCGAAGTCGAAGGGAGTGTCCGCGCTACACATCACGGCCGTCGCTCATTAGGCACCACGACCCCGCCTTCAATCTTCGGAATGCCAAAATGTCCGCCCAGATGCGAGAGGTCGAGCGGACTAATGGACCCGGAAACCGCGATAAAGTTGACCTGACTCGCCCGGGCAACCAGAATCGCAATGTCGCTGATCGCGTTATTCTCCAGCCGAATCCAGAGATCGCTCACCCCTGGGCCGCCATCCTTCTCGTGGTTGTTCATCAGCTGTTTCCAGCCCGCCGCGCGGTACTCCTCTTTCACGGAGCTTAAAACCGCCGGATCGTACATCCAGCGTCCCGGAAAATGATAGCTGTGCACCGAGACCCCGCTCACGCCTGCGATCACGCGGCGGAGATCCTCGTTGTCCGGGTCCAGTTTCGACGCAAATACCAGCATGGAGTGGTCCAGCATGAACTCGGTTTTTGAGGAGGCGCTTTGCCGCAAAGCCGCAATACCCTGAGGAATCCACTCGCGCTGCGCCTGCGCCTCGGTGAATGTAGCCGCAGAAATGGCGATCAAAACAACAAAAACAATGCCGGACAATCTCATAGAGCGCCTCCATCTCTGGAAGAAACGGTTAGAGGGAGTCCGACGCCAAACGGTAAGCCAGAACTCCTAGCTCAATAAGAACCCGGCGCACAGAAATTAGTTGCACGAAACCCCACTGGTTGACCCGTCGGGTGCCCCACTCATCGCGTTCTTTGCGATGAGTGGGATTTCAGTGCCGCCAAAAGACGGAACCGCGAAACACAACGAGAGCGCAGGCGGAATACTCCAGAATTCCCCTGCGCTCCCGGCGTCTCTGCGGTGATTTGGTTTGAGGTTTAGTTTGCGTCGGCCGCGGTCGCCTTCGCTGCCACCGCGCCGCTGGGCCGCAGCGTGACCCAATCGGTCTGCACGCGATCCCATCCCTGAATCAGGAAGCCGTACGATTCGAACAGTTGACGGATCTGCGGCCGCTGCCAGCCGGCAATCTCTTCCAGAATCGGCACCAGCGTGGCCAGCGCGTTGTCGCCCAGCACCGTCCGCTTCGCGATCTGCGCCACCAGTTTCGATTCCGACACGGCGATGGTGAAGCCGTCGCGCCGGTTCACGTGCAGCATTACATGAATGTCGGAACTGCCGTCGCCCACATACACAATATGGTCCGCTGGAATGCCCAGCTGTTCTTCCAGTTGATCCAGTCGCGTGACTTTTCCATACCCGGCCGTGGCCCGCACCAGGCTTTCGATCTCGCCCGAGGCCTTGTACTTAAACTCGGTGCCAAAGATGTGGTCCTCCGGCACGATCCCCTCCAGCGCCGACTGAATCACTTCCACCGGCGCCGCCGAGAGCACATAAAAATCAAAATGGAATCCCTCGATCCGCCGATCCAAAATCTCGTAAATCTGCTTGATGTTTTCCTTGAGGCGAATGCGCTTGCCCACCTCGACCAGGTGGTCGCGCCGCACCCGCGTATGGAACTCGGGATCGTGCAGCAGGAGATAAGAAAGTTCGGCGCCTTGCTGAACCAGGTTCAGCTTCGCCATCCCCTTGGCCTTGCGCTCGAATTCCGTGACCGAAATGCCCAGGACTTCGCTCAGTACGTAACCCGTATCGTTAAAGGTCAACGTCTTATCGAAGTCGCTGGCAAATAGATAGTGTTTCCGGTATTTGCTAACCATATCTATGATTAGATTCAAGATCAGGTTAACCGGCTATTAAATTTGTCTATGACGATCATGCAAGGAATAAATGCAAGACCTTGCATTGCCCACCGCAAGCTTTCGGCGTACCCTTTACTCAGTAATCATTCTCATCGACGCACGCACCTTGCACGAAGATCAAGAGGCCTACCATGCCCAACAGTGTCAGCGACCACCTGCACAATGACGCCGACCGCGGGAAGGGTTCCCAAGAGCCGGACGAACGCACCCAATCCGGCAACAACTCCATGCAAGGCCAGCTTTCACACCGCAACCCCGACCCCATGCAGGACGGCGCCGACAGCGATTTTCCCGAGCCCGGACACAGCCCCGAGCACTCTTAAAGCAAACCGCTAGCATCGCGAACAGCAACGATGGAGCGACGGGCGTCCTCGCCCGTCCAGCAACGCCCATCTCTCCACCGGCCAAGCCCGGTTCGTCAAACGCTGAATCCTTGCCCCGCGCCCGCTCATCTCATTTCTTTGCATTCCGCATTTCCATCGGCATTTGCATCAACCTGAACTCATGAGGAAGAATCTATGTCGAAGATGAAGGCTGTCCAAGTCGGCAAGCCCGGCGGTGATTTCGAACTCGTCGAGAGAACCATCCCCGAACCCGCCCGCAACCAGGTCAGGATTAAAGTCGAAGCCTGCGGGATCTGCCACAGCGACGCGCTCGTAAAGGAAGGCCAGTGGCCCGGCCTTCAGTATCCACGCGTTCCCGGACACGAAATTGCCGGCCGCGTTGACGCCCTCGGCGCTGACGTCGCCAACTGGAAACCCGGCCAGCGCGTCGGAGTCGGATGGCACGGCGGCCATTGTTTTACCTGCGATCCCTGCCGTCGCGGCGACTTCATTAACTGCCAGAACGAAAAGATCACCGGCATCAGCCACGATGGCGGTTACCAGGAATACATGCTCGCGCCCGCCGAGGCCGTTGCCGCCATCCCCGACGACCTTCCTGCCGCCGAGGCCGCTCCGCTGCTTTGCGCCGGCATCACCGTTTTCAACGCGCTGCGCAATTCGGGCGCGCGCGCCGGCGATCTGGTCGCGGTTCAAGGCATCGGCGGACTCGGCCATCTCGGAATTCAGTATGCCCGGCAGATGGGCTTCCGCACCTTTGCCATCGGCCGGGGTAAAGACAAAGAAGTGCTGGCCAGAAAACTCGGCGCCACTCACTACGTGGATACCGCCGCCGGCGAGCCTGCCGATGAACTGCAAAAATTCGGCGGCGCCCGCGTCATCCTCGCCACTGCGCCCGATTCGAAATCCATTTCGGCGCTGGTGAATGGACTCTCCCCCAACGGCAACCTGGTCGTGGTCGGCGCCAGCTTCGAACCCATCACCGTTAGCCCGATGCAAATCATCTCCGGCCGCAAGTCCCTGCAGGGATGGGCCTCCGGAACCGCCAAGGATTCCGAAGACACGATGCAATTCAGCGCCCTGGCAGGAGTTCGCCCCATGATTGAGAAATACCCGCTCGAAAAAGCGCCCGAGGCCTACGCACAGATGATCGGCGGCCGCGCCCAGTTTCGCGCGGTGCTGACCATAGGCATGTAATTGGTGGAGCGACGGCCGCCCTCGCCATACCGCCGTCGGTTCTCAGTTCTCAGTAAGAACCCAGCCGAACGTCTCGCTACTGGTTTCTCTGAGAACTGTGAACTGAGAACTAGCTTGTACCCAGCCACGTCTGAAGTGGAGTCAGGTTGAAGGGTGTCGGCGCTCCCGCCGCGACCTTTGCCGGAAGAAGATGAAGCCAATGCTTTGAACCGCGGACTCGCCGAAATCGTCGGGATTTGAACCTATCTGTCGCTCTTCCCTCTCTGGCGTCCGCTCCGGGTTTTTGCCGGCCCGCGCTGCGCTGCGAAGCGTTCGAACGAATCGCGGCTCGCGATCTGCTCCAATCGCCTCCGGCGCTCGGCGGCAGGCAAGTTCCGGCGGCGCAGTTTCTGGCGCATCTCACCCACCTGCTCCACCCAAGCGCCATACTCCGATCCGAATTGGCGTTCCAATTCAATCCGCAAACGGCGCGCCAGCGCCGGGCTGCGCCCGTTCGTCGAAATGGCAATTTGCAGGGGTCCACGGCGTACGACGGCAGGATAAAAGAAGTCGCAGCGTTCCGGGTCGTCCACCACATTGCACCACACACCACGCTTGACGCACGCCCGGAATACCGCCTCATTGGTCGCGTTGGAGTTGGTGGCCGCGATCACCAGGGAGGCTTGTTCCACGTCGGCAGCCATGAACCGGCGGCGGCGCCAGGTCACCTTGCCGGCGCGGGCTTGCGACTGAATCCACTCAGCTGCCCGCGGACCGATCACCACCACCCGTGCACCGCTGGTCACCAGACCCGCTGTCTTCGCGGCGGCGATCTTGCCCGCGCCGACCACCACGCACTTCTTCGCTTTCAACTTCAGCAGAATTGGGAACAAGGACACGTCAGCGCGCTTCATGCTGTAGTTGATGGTAGCGCAAACGCCCTCTGGCAACCTTGTCGGTGGAGAGCCGGGCGTCTCGCCCGGCCGCACCGGCGAGACGCCCGTCCCTCCACCGTACACCTTATCCCGCAGTCGCCCTACTAGCCCGCGACCGTCGTTAGGGCACGGTCTTTGAGAGGAACGACCTGCCGCGCCTCACTCCCGATCCACACCTGCCGCGGACGGGCGATTTTCTGCTCTGGATCGGTCAGCATCTCTTGCCACTGCGCCAGCCAGCCCACCGTCCGCGGAATCGCAAATAGAACGGTGAACATCTCGGGCTTGAAGCCCATCGCCTCGTAGATGATTCCCGAGTAGAAGTCGACGTTGGGATACAGTTTGCGCTTGACGAAGTAATCGTCCTCAAGAGCAATCCGCTCCAGTTCCAACGCGAGATCGATTTTAGCGTTCCGTCCCGTGACTTCAAAAACCTGTTCCGCCGTCCACTTGATGATCTTGGCGCGGGGATCGTAGTTCTTGTAGACCCGGTGGCCGAAGCCCATCAACTTGCACTGGCCTTCTTTCACCTTCTTGATGTAGGCAGGAACGTTCTGTTTCGAGCCAATCTCATCGAGCATCTTTAGAACTGCTTCATTGGCTCCCCCGTGGAGCGGTCCCGCCAAGGCGGCGCATGCGGCCGCTGTGGTCAGGTACGGATCGGCTTGAGAGCTCCCTACCGCACGCATGGTGTTGGCGCTGCAGTTCTGCTCGTGATCGGCATGAAGAATGAAGAGAATATCCAAGGCGCGAGCCAGGGCCGGCGTGACCGAATACTTCGGTTCCACCATCTTCCACATCATGTTCATGAAGTTTTCGCTATAGCTGAGATCGTTGTCGGGATAAACATAGGGATAACCAAGGCTGTGACGATACGCCATCGCCGCGACCGATGGCATCTTGGCGATTAAGCGTTTGATTTGCAGCAGGCGATTCTGCGGATCGCCCACGTTCTTGGCCTCCGGATAGATGGTGGAGAGCGCGGCCACACCGCTCATCAACATACCCATGGGATGCGCCGTGCGCCGGAACCCCTCCATGAACGTCTTCACGATTTCATGCACCATCGTATGATGCGTGATTTCGCCCACCCAAGTTTTGAGCTGCGGTTCGGTGGGCAGGTTGCCGAAGATCAGCAGATAAGCGACTTCCAGGAAGCTGCAATGTTCCGCCAGCGCCTCAATGGGATACCCGCGATAGCGCAGCACTCCGCGCTCACCGTCCAGGTAAGTGATCGCGCTTCGGCAGGATGCAGTGTTCATGAAGGCCGGGTCGTAGCTCATAAGCCCGAAATCTTCCGGGGCGGTTTTGATTTGCCGCAAGTCCATCGCTCGGATCGTCCCCTTATCGATGGGTACGGTGTAAGTCTTGTTGGTTCGGCTATCGGTGATCGTTAAAACGTCTTGTGGCATGTCATTCTCCTGGGTGGGCAGGTGAGGATGGTCGCGCGCCGGGCGGGCTCGTCGAGACTCATCGTGGTGGACGCTCTCTAATAATGAAGCTGCCGCTTATGCAGTTTCCGTCCCGCCGGGGTGGCTGTCTGTGAGCATGATCACGCACGTTTGTGCGCAAAGCCGCAAAGCATATTGATGACGCGTGCAGTATCCTGACTATTTGACTAAAGATACTATCTCTCGCGGCCTGTTTTTGCGCATGACGGTACTGTAACCTCTCCCCTGGACTACGAGATTTGGTAAGCCCCCGGAGTGACCGCGATCACACAAAGGTGTGCCCCCTCCCCCTTACGGCGTCGCCGAGTGTCAAGAGGATGGTTCCGGGTTTCGTATCAGGGTAGCGCTTTAGCGATACCGCAAATTCTTCAAAATTAGGGCCCATTTAGGGGCTGGGCATCGACACTCGACTTTTTCCACAGCCTGTTCAGGCACTGCATTTCGAGATTCGAGTTTCGCCACGGCCTCCGATCCAGTAGTATGGTGGGCCGGCCATATGGAGCGCCGGGCGTCCCCGCCCGGCTGGACGGGCGAGACGCCCGTCCCTCCACCGTACGACTTATCACGCGGCCACGGCACTTGGTGAAGGAGAGCAATCAGCATGGCGATAGCGACCACAAATCCATCGACCGGCGAGGTCGTGAAGAGTTTCGAGCCTCTGACTGGGGCGCAGATTGAGCAGAAGCTGCAACTGGCGGCTGCCGCGTTCCGAAGCCATCGGCAGACTACGTTCGCGGACCGTGCCAGCAAGATGATGCGCGCGGCCGAGATCCTGGAGCAGGAAAAAGACGAGTGCGCCCATCTGATGACGCTCGAAATGGGCAAGCCCCTGAAGGCCGCGGTGGGCGAGGCGCTGAAGTCCGCCACGGGATGCCGCTACTATGCCGAGAACGCCGAGAAATTCCTGGCGGACGAAATGGTGGAATTGGGGGCGAAGCGCACCTTCATCCGCTATCGGCCGATTGGCCCCATCCTGGCCATCATGCCGTGGAACTTTCCCTTCTGGCAGGTGTTTCGTTTTGCGGCGCCGGCGTTGATGGCGGGCAATGTCGGGCTGTTGAAGCACGCTTCGAATGTGCCGCAGTGCGCGCTCAAGATTGAAGACATTCTTCGCCGCGCCGGCTTTGCCGAAGGCGTGTTCCAGACGCTGCTGATCGGTTCGGGGCCCGTGGATGGCATCTTGAACGACCCTCGCGTGGTGGCCGCGACCTTAACCGGCAGTGAGCAGGCGGGGATTCAAGTCGGAATTTCCGCTGCCAAACGAATCAAGAAAGTCGTGCTGGAACTGGGTGGCAGCGATCCTTTCATCGTCATGCCCAGCGCCAATCTGGATGCGGCGGTCGCCACCGCGGTCGACGCGCGGATTCAGAACAACGGCCAGTCCTGCATCGCGGCCAAGCGCTTTATCGTGGCGGAAAAAATAGCGGACGAGTTCGAGCGCAAGTTCGTCCAACGCATGCAGGAGTTGCGCGTGGGCGATCCGTTTGACCCGAGCACCCAGCTCGGTCCGCTGGTCAACGCGGACGCGGTTACTTCTCTCGATGCCGACGTGAAAAAGACGGTGGCCGCCGGTGCGCGCGTGCTGACCGGTGGACATCCCCTGGACCGTCGCGGTTACTTCTACGCGCCGACCGTGCTCGCCGACATTCCAAAAGATTCGCCGGCATACAAGGAAGAATTCTTTGGTCCGGTGGCCTCAATCTTTCGCGTGAAAGATGTGGATCATGCCATCCAGATCGCGAATGACACCCGTTTCGGGTTGGGCGCCAGCGCCTGGACAAACGATCCCGCGGAAACCGAACGGTTCATCAACGAACTCGATGCCGGCATGGTTTTCCTCAACAAGATGGTGGCTTCCGATCCGCGTTTGCCTTTCGGTGGCGTAAAGTCCTCGGGCCACGG
>JBGPFV010000036.1:0-12529 GCA_041483535.1 Terriglobia bacterium
CAACCCTCCGATGGCAAAATCATCGGCGCTGCTCGAAGCGCTGAAGGAAGAAATCTTCCAACTCGAAGTGGAACGGAAACAAGGCAAGATCACGCCCGCGGAGTACGAAAAAGCCAAAGCCGCCCTCGACCAAACACTCGACCGGGCGCTGAAGCGGCAGGGGTAGACATTAGACGGTGTGGAAGCGGGGCTTCGCCCCGCTTGGACGGGGCAAAGCCCCGTCACCACACAAGCAGAAGCCAGAGCCCCCTGCCCAGCATCTAACCGATTGAACCAGCAATATCGAGGCAATCAATTATGAGCAACATATTCAAGACCACGCTCCTGCTTACCGGCATGACCCTGCTGCTCATGCTGGCTGGCCGCGCTTTCGGCGGCCAGCGCGGAATGCTGATGGCGCTCGCCTTTGCCGCGGTCATGAATTTTGTTTCCTACTTTTTCTCGGACAAGATCGCGCTCGCCACCTATCGCGCCCAGCCCGTTGGCCGCGAAGACCTGCCGCGCGTCTACAACATCGTCGAGCGCCTGGCGCAAAAAGTCAGCCTGCCGATGCCCAAGGTCTACCTCATCCCGACCGATTCGCCCAATGCCTTCGCCACCGGACGCAATCCAAACCACGCTTCTGTAGCCATAACCCAGGGCATCCTCGGACTGCTCACCGACGACGAACTGGAAGGCGTGCTGGCCCATGAACTCGGCCACGTGCGCAATCGCGACATCCTCATCAGTTCGATCGCGGCCACTTTAGCGGGCGCCATTACCTGGCTTGCCTCGATCGCCAAATGGGGCATGATTTTTGGCGGCATGAGAGGCGAGCGCGACGATCGCGGCGGAGGCGGCGGCATCGCAGCCATTGCCATGATCATCCTCGCCCCCTTCGCAGCCATGTTGATTCAGTTGGCCGTCTCGCGCTCGCGCGAATACGGAGCCGACGACACCGGAGCCCACTGGACCGGCAACCCCTACGCCCTGGCCAGCGCCCTCGGAAAAATCGAAGCCTATTCCCGCCGCATGCCTCTGGTGGCCAGTCCATCGACGGCGCATCTTTTCATCATTGCGCCGTTCTTAGGTGGGATGAGTTTCGGCAACCTGTTCTCCACCCATCCGCCAACTGCGAAAAGGATCGAGCGCTTGACCGGAAGGCCGGCGGAATTTTCCCAGTAGAGACGCAGCTTGCTGCGTCTCGATGAACGGCAAGAGTTTCAGCTATAGGTTTCCCCTGTGTACCTCTGTGTACCCTGTGGTTCAGGCATTCATTCTCAACCACAGGGTACACAGGGTCACACAGGGGAAATCAAAGCGGCAAGCCGTGTCTCTACACTTGTGACATTCGTAACCGCCTCCTCCTCACGCCCGCATAGTAGAATCGGCACCAATGGCTCCCGAAACTCTGGTGGCAACCTCCCGCCGCGCCGCGGAACTCGAGATGAGTTTGCGCCGCGTCATTCGCGGCAAAGACGACGTCCTCCGCCTCGCCCTGGTTTCCATTTTCGCCAAAGGCCATCTGCTGATCGAGGGCGTTCCCGGAGTCGGCAAGACCACGCTCGGCCAGGCGCTCGCCCGCGCCATCGACTGCAGCTTTCAGCGCATCCAGTTCACCAGCGACATGTTGCCCTCCGACGTGCTGGGCATCTCGATCTACTCCGCCATCGAGCAGAAATTCGAATTCAAGCGCGGGCCGGTCTTCGCCAACGTCCTGTTAGCCGACGAAATCAACCGCACCACTCCGAAAACGCAGTCCGCCCTGCTCGAGGCCATGAACGAGGGCCAAGTCACCATCGACGCGCACTCTTATCCGTTGCCGCAACCGTTCCTGGTTCTCGCCACCCAGAATCCCATCGAGCACCACGGCACTTATCCTTTGCCCGAGTCGCAACTCGATCGCTTCCTGATGCGAGTTCGCATGGGATACCCCGAAGGCAACGCCGAGCGCGAGATTCTGCGCGCCGAAGCCGGCGCCGCCCAACTGGAGAACCTGCGCCCCGCGCTCAACGCCGCCGACGTAGTCGAAATCCAGCAAGCCGTGGCCCAGGTGCACGTGGACGAATCGCTGATCACGTACATGCTGAACATCGTCAACAAAACGCGCGAGTCCGAATATCTCTCCCTCGGAGTTTCTCCCCGAGGCTCGCAGATGCTCTACCGCGCCGCCCAGGCGATGGCCTTCCTGGAGGGCCGCGATTACTGCACTCCCGAAGATTTCAAACCCCTGGTCGTCTCCGTCTTCGCCCACCGCGTCGTAGTAAGTTCGCTCTACACCTCCACCCTGAAAAAATCCGAGCAAGCCGAACAAGTCCTCCGCGAGATCGTTGAGAGCGTTCCGGTGCCGGTGTAGTTCTCAGTTCCCAGTCCTACTTCCACTGAGAACTGAGCTCTGAGAACCGAGAACTGGTTTAATTGACTTGCCCGGCGCGCCAGCCTACCATTGCACGCTCGGGGGACCGCCAGGGATGATCGGCAAAACCGTCGGCCACTATCGCATCCTGGAAAAGCTAGGCGGCGGTGGGATGGGAGTCGTATACGAGGCCGAGGACCTCAGCCTCGGACGTCGGGTTGCGCTTAAATTTCTCCCGCAAGAGTTGGCTCGCGACCCCCAGACCCTGGAGCGTTTTCGCCGTGAAGCCCGAGCCGCGTCGGCCTTGAACCATCCCAACATCTGCACCATCCACGAGATTGCCCAGGACGAAATCCAGGGCGAGCAGTACATCGTGATGGAGATGCTGAGCGGCCAAACCCTGAAGCACCGCCTGCTGGCGGGCGCACTGCCACTCGAGCAACTGCTCGAAAATGCCGTCCAGATCGCCGATGCGCTCGATGCCGCGCACAGCGAAGGCATCGTGCATCGCGACATCAAGCCCGCCAACATCTTCATCACCAAGCGCGGCACCGCCAAGGTGCTCGACTTCGGCCTGGCCAAACTGACCGGGAAGCCCGAAGCCTCGTTAGGCGAGGGAGCGACCATCGAGGCAAACCTTACCAGTCCCGGCAGCACCGTCGGGACCATCGCCTATATGTCGCCCGAGCAGGCCCGTGGCGAAACACTCGACCGGCGCAGCGACCTGTTCTCCTTCGGCACCGTGCTCTACGAGATGTCCACGGGCCACATGGCCTTTAGCGGGAACACGTCGGCGCTGGTGTTCGATGCCATCTTGCACAAGGCTCCCGCTTCGCCGGCGCGAATCAATCCCGATCTGCCGGCCGAACTGGAACACATCATCAATAAGGCTCTGGAAAAGGATCCCGCGTTGCGCTACCAAAGCGCCGCCGAGATGCTGGCCGATCTCAGGCGCCTGCGCCGCGACTCCAGTTCGGCGCAGGTAAAGGCCGCAACCTATTCGCAGCCTGCCCAGCGCAGCCGGAAGATGCTCTTCGCCGGTGCGGGCGCCGCCGCGCTGCTGGCGATCCTCGCCGCCGCTTTCTTCATCTTCCGCGGCCAGAGCGAGAGCAAGGAAATCTCCTCCATTGCGGTGCTGCCCTTCGTTAACACCGGCAACGACCCGAACACCGAATACCTGAGCGACGGAATCACCGAAAGCCTGATCAACAGCCTGTCGCAGTTGCCGAACCTGGCGGTCATGGCCCGGTCTTCCGTGTTTCGCTACAAGGGACGCGACATGGATCCGCAGACGGTGGCGAAAGACTTGAAAGTGCAGGCGGTGGTGACCGGACGCGTCGTCCAGCGCGGCGACCAGATCGTGGTTAGCTCGGAATTGATCGACGCGCGCACCAACCGCAATCTGTGGGGCGATCGGTACGACCGTAAAATGTCGGACCTGCTGTCGGTTCAGCAGGACATCACCGGCGCCATCTCCGCCAAGTTGCGCGAACGGCTGTCCGCCGAGCCCAAGAAAGAGGTTGCCAAAGGCGGCACCAACGACCCCGAGGCTTACCAGCTCTATCTGAAAGGCCGCTACTATTGGGCGAAGCGCACCCCGGAATCGCTGGAAAAATCGAAAGACTATTTCAATCAGGCCATTCAGAGAGATCCCAACTACGCCATGGCCTACGTTGGCTTGGCGGATTACTACAGCGTCGTGTCCGACTATAGCCCGGTGCCCGAGAGCGAATCGGCGGCCGGGGCTCGATCCGCGGCCGAAAAGGCGTTGGCCATTGATGGCTCCCTTGCCGAAGCCCACGCCGCCCTGGCCGCGTCTCACTGGAATCTGTTCGAGTTCGCCGACGCGGAGCGGGAATTCCAGCGCGCTCTGGAACTCAATCCGAATTATGCCAATGCGCATCACTGGTACGGACTCTTTCTCTCGTGGGACGCGCGTCCTGCCGAAGCCATTTCTCATCTCCGCCGTGCTCTGGAACTTGATCCCTTGAATCTGCAATACAACACCAACCTCGGCCAGGCATTCGGCCATGCCAGGCAATATGATGCTGCCGTGGAGCAGTTAAAGAAGACCCTGGAAATGGACCCGAATTACGCTCAAGCGGTCGGCCAATTGTCGCGGGAATATTTCGAAATGGGCAAATATGATTTGTGGTTTGAGACTCGGAAGAAAGCAATGATTCTGTTTCAGCGGCAGGATGAATCGGCGATTGCCGAAGATGTTTCCCGGGTCTATTCCAAATCCGGGCTGAAGCCCGCGCTCTTGCGAGAGCTGGAGATGCGAAAGCAACTCGCAAATCATCGCTACGTGGATCCCGCCGACATTGCTTACCTCTATGCCGCGCTAGGCGACAAAGAACAAACCTTCGCCTGGTTAGACAAGGCAGTCACGGAAAAATCCGGTGGGCTCGAGAACATCAAGGTCGCCTCTGAAATGGACCCGTGGCGCTCCGACCCCCGCTACCTCAACCTGCTCAAGCGCATTGGGCTGACGCCGTAAGTGACACTCGTCACCTCGGCGAAGTCACTGACTCTAATTTCGTACCAACTCCTCGCCGCACCGTGCGCAACGACAAAAAGAAAAAGGGCGGGATCAAAATCCCGCCCTGCTTAGCCATTCGGGTCTTCGCCCCACTACGGGCAGCTGGCAAACTTGAACGCCCCGATGTGCGAACTCCAATCAAACGAGCCGTTCACTTTCTGGTATTGGTTGGTGTACCAGAATGTGCAATCGTCACTCGGGTCAACTTGCAGCGCGGTGTAGTCGCCCCACCGGCTCAGCCCGCCGTTTTGCGATCCGGCGCCTTCCAGGATGCTAGTCTCGCTTTCCAGGGTGCCGAGTGGATCGCTGGGCACGCGGCCGGTGAAACGAATTGCAGGGTGAATCGTGCTGCTGGAGGCGCTGTAACCGATGGCGATATCGTTCAATTTATCCATGGCCGCGCTCGCCATCCAGCGGTAGGTCGCATTCGGGGCGAAGGTGCCTTGCTGATGCACGGTTACGGCGCCACTCGGATCCAGGATTTCATACCAGCGGATAGCCACATGGCCCCCGCTGCCGACGGCATGGTTCACAACCACGCGCTCATGATCGGAAAACTTCCGGTAGGCCATGCGGTACATCAGCCGGTCGCCTAAAGAATCCAACAATTGAGTTGTACCTTTTTGTGGAACGCAGGTGCCGCCGCTGCCACAGGCGAGGCTCGAGTTCGCTACCGGAATTTTAGTGGCTGCCGACAGAGAAGCCGTGCCCGCCGTGAAGTTCAGCTTAAGTTTGCGTAGGCGTAACTCGCCCGGATTGTTGTTTTGCCAGGTCAGGAAGAGTCCGGGCGTGCCGTCTGCAGGAGGAGTGGGACCATCGAGGTCGGAGGGCAGGTAAGCACCCTCGCTGCTGGGCGTCTTGACGCAGATCTGCTTTGCCGTCTTGTCACCCGCCAGCATTTTTTTGCGGTCAAATCCACAGATGTCGGCGCCGGCGAAAAACACGCCATACTGGAAGATGTTGTAGGTGGCCAGGTAGGCGCTGTTGGAGGTGGTGGGCCAAACGCTTAACTTCGGATAGTCGTTCAGATTGGTGCCAAAGGAGTACGCATAAAGAGTGTAGGCCCCCGTCGGATCGCCGGTTTTTGACACCGCCACGCACTCCGAGAAGTGGCTGAAGTTGAGGCTGATGCCGATGTCGCTGACGACCCAGCGGTTCGCCAGCCGGTCATAGTTCACAATCGGATCGCTTGCCCCGGCCTGGCAGTTCCCGCCCAGCGGCCCAAATAAGGTCGTGAAATTGGTGGGACCCGAAAGCAGCGCGCCGCTCTTGTTGTATACCGCCAGTCGCACATTCACCGTCTGCACAATGTGGTTGGGTCCGACCGCCAGGTTTACGTCCGAAGGCGCGTAGTTCTTCGCCGGGATGCCATCAAAGGCGGCTCCTTTCGCAGCCGAAACGAAGGGCATGACCTCCTTTTGCAACACGGAGTCGGCCGCCGCGGCAGCAGCAGCACCCGTGCGTGATCCGAGGGGAACCGGCATCGGGCGGGGAGCTTCCTTTTCTTGCTCTTCAATACCCATGGCGTCGATCGGCAATTCCGAGAGCGGATGCGAGGTCGCGAATGCAGAAGGGTATTTTACGGTTGCGTTCGTGTTGGCGTGCTGCGCGAATGCCAGCGCTGCGGTGAGCATGAAAACAGACGCGATGAATACCTTGGGGAAAGCTCGAAACATTGATGATTCCTCCGGTGAAATTGGACTAAGACCGGGAAATCCCCGGTCCTTGCCCTGCTTTGCTTGTCCTGCTAGTGGCGGAGTGTCTTGGGCGGCCTGGGATGCGCGACCACGCGCAATACACGAACGAAATTATTGGTAGAATACACGACCGCCAGGCAATACCCAAACCCAGATGGGCACCGAACCCTGAGCTACTCCGGCGCGTCTACTCGCCCGCCGCCACCGGCGCCGGCTGCAAACTGGAAAGACGCGAGATCGTCGGCACCATCATTCCCGCGGGTAAACACTCGCGCCCACCGGAGTAAGTGACAGGGCTGGTTCGGGCTGTGGATAATCGGTCGGCAGCATCGAAAATTCCAGCGCATGCCGTACCTGCGCGTTGCGGAACTTTTCGCGGAACTGCGATTCGTATCAGGGCATGCCTTCAGGCATGCCGAAATCGCCGGAAAATGAATGCCCCTTCAGGCGCTGCCCGGCCCCATCTATAATTCCGCTCATGTCATTTCTCCGGTTCCTCATGCTCTTGTCGCTCGTGGTCTGGTTGGGCGGAGTGATTTTTTTAGCCTTCATACTCGCGCCCACTGCCTTTTCGCCCGGACTTCTTCCCACCCGCCACCTGGCGGGATCGATCGTAGGCCGCTCCCTCGATCTGCTGCATTACATGGCCATCGTTTCCGGAACTGTTTTTCTGATTGCGTCCCTGCTCTACGGCCGCATGGCCGGGGGAAATGCGCGCCCGCTGGCGGCGCGGCACCTTCTGATCGTGCTGATGCTGCTGCTGACCGTGATCTCGCAGTTCGCCATTTCTCCGAAGCTGCACGCCCTGCGCGCTGAGGTGGGCGTGATCGATAACTTACCGCTCGACAATCCACAGCGCATGGAATTCAACCGCCTGCATGTGTGGTCGGAAAAGTTCGAGGAGGCGGTGCTCTTGCTGGGACTGGTAGCGCTGTACACGACCGCGCAAGCGTTGCGGTGAGTTTCCTATGGAGAGCCTTGGCGTCCCCGCCCGGCCGCGATGATGTTGGCGCACGCTGGACGGGCGAGGACGCCCGTCGTTCCACTGCTTTTCCTGGCGCATACGCGTATCGGCCACGATGATTTATTCTTTTGCTTGCACTGAAAGCTGATAGCTGAAAGCTGAGAGCTGAGAACTCCCCATGAAAACTGGCATCATCGGTCTGCCGCAGGTCGGCAAGACATCTCTATTTCGCATATTGACGAAGGTGAATCTTTCCGAACACGCGCTTGCGAACCCGCGCGAGGCGCACATCGGCGTGGCGAAAGTTCCCGACGAACGCCTCGACAAACTGGCCGCGCTCTACCAGCCGAAGAAGCTGACCCACGCCTCGGTCGAGTATGTGGATGTAGGAGCCATCGGCCAGGACGCGCTGAAAGAGACCGCCTACATCGGCCATCTCCGCCAGGTGGACGCGCTCATTCACGTTCTCCGCGCATTTGAAAGCGATGAGATTCCCCACGTCGGCCCCATCGATCCCCTGCGCGACATCAAAAACGTCGAGTTCGATCTCATGGTCAGCGACCTCGGCCAGATCGAAAAACGGCTCGAGCGGCTGGAAAAAGACTTGAAGAAGATGAAGACGCCGGAGCTGGAAAAAGAAAACGAACTGCTGATCAAGGCCAACGCGCATCTCGGTACCGAAAAGCCGCTCCGCGAAATGGAAATAACGCCCGAGGACAAGAAGCGCATAAGGGGCTTCATGTTTCTGAGCGAGAAGCCGATGCTCTACGTGCTCAATATCGGAGAGAGCACGGAACTCGGCAAAGACCTGGAAGCCGCGGTCGCGAAATACAACCTGAGCGAAGTGGCCGCGCGTCCGAATGCCGGGGCCAGCGCGATCTGCGGCAAAGTGGAAGCGGAACTGGCCGAGATGACCGACGAAGACGCCGCCGAATTTCTCGGCAGCTACGGACTAACCGAAAGCGGCCTCTCGCGCCTGATCCGCAAAAGTTATCACTTGCTGGGGCTGATCTCGTTCTTTACCGCCGGAGAAGACGAATGCCGCGCCTGGACGATCCCGCTGCATACGCGAGCGCAGAACGGCGCCGGCGCGATTCACTCCGATCTGGAAAAGCACTTCATCCGCGCCGAAACCATTCGTTGGGATCAGCTACTCGAAGCGGGCTCGGAAGCGAATGCGCGCGCCAAAGGCACCTTGAGATTGGAAGGCAAGGATTACATCGTGCAGGATGGCGATGTGATGCACATCAGGCATAGCGGGTAGGCAGTTCTCAGATCACCATCACGCTGCCCGACAAACAAAACGCAAGAGGGCGACTCTGTTTTGCGAGCAGACTTGGATGATCGGGGTATAAACTGCTGCGTTCTAATCCTCCGAGGTATCCCATGGCCGCCGATTACAAGCAAATGGAGCGGAACTTCAGGCACTTCTATGATTTTTCCGGCAAGACGGTGGTGGGGGTTGGAGCCGGTGGCGGGCCGTTTACCGACCTTGTTTGCGAAGCCAAAAAACTGATTGTCATTGACAAGGATTCCGCCGCCATTCGGCAGTGGGAGGCGAGGATTGCCGCCGGAGGTCTCAAAGATCGAGTGCAGGTTGTTCATGCGGACTTCTGTGCAACTTCGCCACGTGGCGATGTCGTGTACTTCGAGTTTTGCCTGCACGAAATGGACGATCCCCGTCAGACCCTGCGACACGCTTTGACGCTGGCCCCCGAAGTGCTCGTCTTCGATCATTTGCCGGATTCAGAATGGGCTTTCCAAGGAGCCGAGGAAGATAAGGTTCGGCGCAGCACGGATGCGCTGGCGGGCTTCAACTGCATACGTCATCAGGCATTTCGTAGTGAGCAGCGCTTTGAGAATTATCAGCAGCTTCTTGACAAAGTGTCTTGCCAGGGCGCGTTGGCGCTGCAGCGTGCTGAGCGATATCGTGGCGCAGGCGAGATTGCGATTCCGATGACCTATGGCTTGAGTTTGTTGTGCGGTGAGCCGGGCCGTGTCGTTGCCGCAGTGTAGGTGGACCCAGCCCGCTAGCAGGCTGCGGAAAGACTCCAGTTCAAGCAGGTTTTGGGAAGGGCACGAGTTTACTCGTGCCGTTAAGTCCTTGAAAATGTGTCTGCGCTTTAGCGCCCGAGGTGTGCTTCTTGCGCTCGTGATGAGTTTTTCGCAGCCCGCCAGGGATGTCCGGCTCGCCAACAACGGGATTGGATCAGTGCACTTGAAAAAAGTGATCCAGCACAAACATGCAAGCCGCTCCGACGAAGACCAATAGCGCCATCTTCACTCCGGGTTCTTTGTTCACTTCGGGAATCAGATCCGACGCAGCCACATAGATCGTAACGCCCGCCGATAACGGCAAGCCGAAGGCTACCTCGTGGCGGAAGACGGCCATCGTCATCACTCCGGCCACGGTGGCCACGCCCAGCATCGCCGACGCTCCCCAGGCAAATGCGCGGCTTCGCCCGCTCGCCAGCATCACCGACGAGATGGTGAACCCTTCCGGAATCTTGTGCAGAAAAATCGCCACGAAGATGATCCAGCCAAGCGCCGGGGAAACCAGGAATCCCGATGCGATTGCGATGCCATCGAAAAACGTGTGGATCAGCAACCCGATCAGAACCGAATATCCCTTGTGAGAATGCACGAACTCATCAGCGTGCGTTTCTTCTCCAAAGTGGAAATGCGGGGTGACGGTGTGCTCAAAGAAATGGACGAGCAAGTATCCGCCCAGGATGAGAAATCCGGCATACGGGCCACGCAGATGGATGCTCTCCGGCACCATCTCGACCAGCGCCGTCGCCAGCATGAAACCTGCGCCCAGCGCAACGAAGTAGCGGAGGTAAGATCGCTCCCAATTCCTCTGGACGATGATGGCGCCACCGAAGACGTTGGCCCCCGCCGCCGTCAGCCCCAGCAGCACACTGGTCAGGATGGGAGACATGCGGGAGAAGAATAGCAGGTTGCGAGGGCGGCTTGTCTGTAGAGACGCGGCTTGCCGCGTCTCCCGCCGCAGAGGAGACGGGGCAAGCCCCGTCTCTACGGAAGCTCTACCGCGCTGCTAAGATTCTGGCGAAGGGGAGAGATCCCATGCTTCACTGGCTCCAACTCATCGGATGGCTGGCCTGCGTCGTGTATTCGACCATCCCCGCCTTCTGGTTCATGATTCATCCCTTTGCCGAGCGGTGGCGGGCGCGGCATCTTTCCTATCGGCGCTCGCCATATTTGGTGCTGCTGCCCGTGTGGATGGCGATGTGGGTTGTGGTCGCGCTGCTTACGCGGCCTGGGCGGAGTATTGTCCTCTATCGCGCGGACTGGGCTTGGATCGCGGCCGCCCTGCTCTTCGCGTGTGGGCTGTACGTCTATTCGCAATCCGGAAAGAATTTCAGCGCGAAGCAACTGGGTGGGCTGCCGGAAGTTCATGGCGCGAACCGCGAGCAGCGGCTGATCACGAATGGAATCCGCTCGCGGGTGCGGCATCCCGTGTACATGGCGCATCTGTGCGAGATGCTGGCCTGGAGCGCCGGGACCGGACTCGCGGTGTGCTGGGCCCTGACGGCGTTCGCCATGGTCACCGGAGCGGTGATGATCCGGATGGAGGATGCGGAGTTGGAGAAGAGGTTTGGCGAATCCTACCGCGCCTATCGGAGATCCGTGCCAGCGGTTCTGCCGCGAGTGTTCGCGCAGCGCCAGCTATAATCCGCAGTAACTGAAAACTGACAACTGATAACTGACAACGGTCCTATGCGCTTCGAACTCTTTGTCGCAACCCGCTACCTCCGCGCCAAACGCCGCCAGGCGTTCATCGGCATCATCACGGCCATCTCCATCCTGGGAGTGGCGGCGGGCGTGGCTTCGCTGATCGTCGCTCTGGCCGTCAATAACGGCTTTCGGCAGGATTTGCAGGCGCGCCTGCTCGGTTCGACCGCCCACATCAGTCTGCTGCGGGTAGAAAGCGACGGCATGCGCGATTGGCGTCCGCTGCTGGAGAAGTTGGCGAAGCAGCCGCACGTGGTGGCGGCCGCTCCGGCGATTTACGAGCAGGTGCTGATTTCGCGTGGGCCGCGGGCGCGCGGCGCGGTGCTCAAGGGAATGCTGCCGCAGTATGAGCGGAAGGTCAGCGATCTGCTGAAAACGGTGACGGCGGGATCGGCGGCGGCGCTGGAAGAGGCTGCTTCGAAAGAGCCGGATGCTCGTGTGGTGCCGGGTCTCCGACCCGGCCTGGACGGGGCAGAGCCCCGTCCCCACACCAACCCTTCAGACACTCCACCGACGGATTCTCCCGACGACCTTACCGGCGTGCAGCAGCGCGTCGCGGCGATGCCTCCCATCATTCTTGGCAACGACCTGGCCGAAGAAATCGGCGCGACCGTCGGCTCGGTGGTGCTGGTAACTTCTCCGCAGGGCGAACTGACCCCGTTTGGCATGGTGCCGAAGTACATTCGCTTTCGCGTGGCGGGAATCTTCAACTCCGGCTTTTTCGACTACGACTCTTCCTGGGCCTTCATTCGCTTGACGGACGCGCAGCAGTTGTTTGGGTTGGGAGATGTAATCTCGGTCATCCAATTCAAGATCGACGATATCTACCTGGCGGGCGACGTGGCGCGCGCGCTCGAACAGGCCGCCGGACACGGCTTCATGACGACGAATTGGATGGAGCAGAACAAGCCTCTGTTCCGCGCGCTGCGGCTGGAGCGCGTGGTGACCTTCATCACCATCGGCCTGATCGTGTTCGTGGCCGCGCTCAATATTTTGATCTCGCTGATCATGATGGTCATGGAGAAGACAAAAGATATTGCCGTGCTCATGTCTCTCGGGACGAAGAAGGCGCAGATCCGCCGCGTCTTCATAGCGCAGGGCGTGCTGATTGGCGTGATTGGGACGGCGATCGGACTGGTGCTCGGCTACGCCATCTCATGGGCCGGCGGACACTACCACTTTATTTCGCTCTCGCCCGAGGTCTATTCGATCGATTACGTCCCCTTCGCGCCACG
>JBGPFV010000037.1:0-12365 GCA_041483535.1 Terriglobia bacterium
GATTCCGTGTGCGGATCATCCCCATACCCCACCACGTGCCCCTGGTTCGCGCGCCGGATCGCCTCCAGCGCCTCGGGATGCACCACCGCGTTGTTGTCGCTGGCAAAACTCCGGCTCGGTTTCATGACCCAACAATTTAACAGAACTGGAAACTCTCCGGAGCGTCCCGGCCTTACCCGGAATCTATATTTATGGTCTAGTATGGTTCTGCAAGGGCGTCGTCGGAACCAGGGTGCGAGAGGGAGTTCGCTCAGAGTTAAAGGACCAAGAACTAAGGGGTACAGAACTAAAGAGCAACGCTATGTCTCGATTCTTTGCAACCATGTCATGCTTGATTTTGCCCGGCGTCCTACTATCCGCGCTTCTTCTCACGGCCGCCTGCAGCAACGGCAAAGAAGCCAAAGCCGATGCCCCGCAGGCCATGCCGGTCAAAGTCCAAACCGCGAAGGCCCAAAAAGTCGACGACACCACCGACTATGTCGCCACCTTGAAGTCCCGCGACTCCGCCCTGGTTATGCCGCAGGTCGAAGGCATCATTACGCAGATCTTCGTCCGCTCCGGCGAGCGTGTTGCCAGTGGCGCTCCCATGATACAGATCGATCCCGCCAAGCAGCAGGCCACGGTTAAAAGTCAGGAGGACACCCGCGCCGCCCAAGTCGCCCAGGTCAAATGGGCCGAGCAGAATTACGACCGCGTCAGCGGCCTCGCCAATGCCGGCGTAGTTAGCAAGCAGGATCTCGACCAGGCTCGCGCGACTCTAGACGCTGCCCAGGCGCAACTGCGCTCGCTCGATTCCCAGGTCCGCGAGCAGCAAGTCCAGTTGCACTACTATCAGGTAGTCTCCCCGCGTGCCGGCATCGTCGGGGATATTCCCGTCCGCGTTGGCGACCGAGTCCTCACCACGACCACACTCACCACCGTCGATCGTCCCGGCAGCCTGGAAGCTTACATCTACGTTCCCATCGAAAAATCCGCTCAGCTCAAGATGAACCTGCCCGTCCAGATCGTCGATGCTTCGGGCGCGCCGCTGGCCACCAGTCGTATCACTTTCATCTCGCCGCAAGTGGACACCGCAACGCAAAGCGTGCTCGCCAAGGCGCAGATCGCAAACGCGAACGACACCTTGCGCACCGCCCAGTTCATCCGTGCCCGTGTGGTCTGGGGTAGCCAGGAAAAGCCGGTGGTGCCGGTGGTGGCCGTATCGCGGATCGGCGGCCTCTATTTCGCGTTCGTCGCCGAGTCTGACCAGAAGGGTGGATACGTGGTCCACCAGAAGCCGCTCCAGATCGGCCAAATCGTCGGCAACGACTATGTGGTCCTTGATGGCGTAAAACCCGGAGACAAAGTAGTAGTTTCCGGCACCCAGTTTCTAATCGACGGCGTGCCCGTGGTCCCGCAAGAAAGCAGCAGCTAGTAAAAGTCCAGGGAAACTCTCTCGGAACCAGCTCAGATAATGGCAAAGGGCACGCGCTAAAGACTGAGACTGAAAACTGAGGACGGAAAACTTTCTTCTCATGGTCGACTTTTTTATTCATCGCCCCGTCTTCTCCACGGTCTGCGCCCTGCTCATTATTCTCGCCGGCGCGGCTTGTATTCCCACGCTGCCCATCGCCCAATTTCCCGACCTCGCGCCTCCGCAGGTCGGCGTCACCGCCGTCTATACCGGAGCCAGCGCCCAGACCGTCGAGTCCGCCGTTACCACACCCCTGGAGCAGCAGATCAACGGCTCTGAGGGCATGAAGTACATCACCTCTTCCAGCGACAACAACGGTGTCAGTTCGATCACCGCAACTTTCGACCTCAGCCGCGATCCCGACCTCGCCGCGGTTGACATTGAGAACCGCGTCAACACCGCGCAAGGACGCCTCCCCAACGCAGTCAAGCAAGTCGGAGTTACGGTCGCCAAGACCTCGCAGAACTTCGTCTTCGGCGCCGGCGTCTACTCGCCCGACGGCCGCTACTCCACGCTCTTCATGAGCAACTACCTCGATGTCTACGTCCGCGACAGCCTGAAGCGCGTTCCCGGCGTGGCTGACGTCCTCATCTTTGGCGAGCGCAAGTACTCCATGCGCCTGTGGCTCGATCCCGTGCGCATGGCCAGCCGCGCTCTAACCGCCGACGATGTGGTGAGCGCTCTCCAGGAGCAGAACGTTGAAGTCGCCGCCGGACAAGTCGGTTCCCAACCCGCGCTGCCCGGCCAGCAGTTCCAGATCAGCGTCCGTGCGGTCGGCCGTCTCTCTGAAGCCGCCCAGTTCGACAACATCATCCTGAAGAGCAATGCCGACGGCACGCTCGTCCGCCTGCGCGACGTCGGTCACGCCGAGCTCGGTGCCGAAGACTACAGCTCCAGCCTCGATTACAACGGGCACGATTCCGTTGGCATCGGAATCACCCAGCTCTCCACCGCCAACGCCCTCGACGTAGACCGCCGCTGCATCGCCGAACTCGAGCGCCTTTCCAAGCGCTTTCCGCCCGGCATGAAATATGAGCTTGCCTTCGACACTACCGACGCGGTCGGCGAATCCATCCGCGACGTAGTCTCCACTCTCGGCCAGGCCATCTTCCTCGTCATTCTCGTGATCTTCGTTTTTCTCGAAGACTGGCGCTCCACCATCATTCCCGCCGTCACCATCCCGGTCTCGCTCATCGGCACTTTCACTTTCGTCAAACTGCTCGGCTTCTCCATCAACACGCTGACGCTGTTCGGCATCACCCTTGCCACCGGCCTGGTAGTCGACGACGCCATCGTGGTCATCGAAAACATCGAACGCCATCTGCAGGAAGGCGAATCGGATCCCGCCAAAGCCTCGTCCGACGCCATGAAGGAAGTCACCGGCGCCGTCATCGCCACTTCGCTCGTGCTGGTTGCCGTCTTCGTCCCTGTCGCCTTTTTCCCCGGCACCACCGGCATTCTGTTCCGCCAGTTTGCGCTGACCATCGCCTTCTCGATTGCGATCTCCGCCTTCAACGCGTTGACTCTAACCCCCTCGCTCTCCGCCCTCCTGCTGGGCCGCGAGCACGGCGAAAAGAATTGGTTCTTCCAGCGCGTTGACCGCGTGCTGGCCGCGGTCACCCAGGGCTACGTTCGCGCTCTGCGAACTTTCCTGCGTTTCGAAGCCGTCGCGCTCATCCTGTTTGCCACCGGACTCGGTCTCGCTTACTTCGTCTTTCGCCACGTGCCCCAGGGCTTCGTCCCCAACGAAGATCAGGGATACCTCATCGTCGCGATGCAGGCGCCTACCGGAGCATCGCTCGAGTACACACGGAAAATCGGCGAGCAGGTGACCGCCATCACCAAGAACTTTCCTGAAATCGAGGGTACCTTTTCCGTTGCCGGCTTCAGCTTCGGAGGCAGCGCCCCCAACGCCGGCCTGGTCTTCTTGACCCTCCAGCCCTACGAGAAGCGTAAGGGGCGCGACCACACCGCCGCCGCCATCCTCGATCGGCTGCGCGGCCCCTTCTTCGGAATTTCCGGCGCTATCGTCATCCCCTTCGAACCGCCCGCCGTGCAAGGCCTTGGTCAGTTCGGCGGTTTCCAATTCGAAGTCCAGGACCAAGGCAACCACACCCTTCAGGATCTCGACAAAGTCACCCACGACCTGACTCGCGCCGGCGGCGAGCGCAAAGAAAAAGACCTTGCCGGACTATTCACCAGCTACACGGCAAGCGATCCGCAATATGTCATCACCATCGATCGCGAAAAGGCCAAGAGCCTGCACGTCCCGCTCAGCCAGATCACCGACACCCTCAGCGTTTACATGGGTTCGGCCTACATCAACGATTTCGATTTCAATAACCGTTCCTATCGGGTGTATGTGCAGGCCGACAAACAGTTCCGCTCCCACCCGCGGGACATCGGCCAGTACTACGTCCGCTCCGATTCCGGCGCCATGATCCCGCTCGACAATTTAGTCGTCGTCAGCCAGACGGCCGCGCCGCAAGTCATCAGCCATTACAACCTCTTCCGCTCCACGGAAATCAACGGCTCCGCTGCCCCCGGCTTCAGTTCCGGACAGGCCATCGACGCCATGCAGCAGCTCTCCGCGAAGATCTTACCCCAGGGTTACACCTACGAATGGTCGGGAATTTCACTCGAAGAGTTGGCGTCGGGATCGACCACGCTCATCCTCTTCGGCCTGGGAACGCTGGTCGTCTATCTCACACTTTCGGCGCAGTATGAAAGTTTCGTGCTCCCCTTTATTATTCTGCTGGCCGTGCCCATGGCGTTGCTGGGCGCGCTTTCCGCGCAGTGGATTCGCGGCCAGCAGAACGATGTCTACTGCCAGGTCGGCCTCGTCATGCTCGTCGGCCTGGCGTCCAAGAACGCCATCCTCATCGTGGAGTTCGCCGAGCAGTTGCGCGAACGCGGCATGACCATTCTCGACGCCGCCGTCGAAGCCGCCCGCATCCGCCTGCGCCCGATTCTCATGACGTCCTTCGCCTTCATCCTGGGCGTTGTCCCCCTGGTCACCGCCAGCGGCGCCGGAGAAAATGGGCGCCACTCCGTAGGTACCACCGTCTTCGGCGGCATGATCATGAGCACCATCCTGAACCTATTTTTTATCCCCGTGCTCTATCTATTAATAGAAGGCTTCCGAGAGCGTCGCCGCAAACCCAAAACCGCCTAAGCAAGTGGAGCGACGGGCGTCCTCGCCCGTCCAGCCGAGCGCGGCTCGGCGGCGCCTGTAGCCAAAGCACTCTGGATTCGCTGTAGAATAGGCGGGCAGTGCGCTGTTCCCGGCGCATCTCCCGGCTCTTTCAGTTGTTGGAACAGTGTGAAAAAGTTCACGGGCTCTCACCCTGTGCTAAGAAATGTTGCGTGAGGTCGAACAATGAAGAAATCACGGTTCGCAGTTCTAGCTCTCCCACTGATTTTCTCGATGGCGACCCTTGCCAGCACCGCCATCCAGGACAACCAACGCGCTGGCGCGCTCAGTCAGAAGAGCATCGACCGCATCTACCGGGAAGTCCGTCACGAACTGGTGATGCTTCCTTTTTACGGCGTGTTTGACAACCTCGCCTACAAGGTCGACGCGGATGGTACGGTGACCCTGCTCGGCCAAGTCGTGCGTCCCACGCTTAAGTTCCGACGCCGAAAACGTGGTCAAGCGCATTGAAGGCGTCGAGAAAGTTGTCAACAACATCGAGGTGCTGCCCACCTCCGGCAACGACGACCGGATCCGCCGCGCTGCCTACCGCGCCATCTACGGCAACAGCGTTCTAAGCCAGTACCAGTTGCGTGCCGTTCCGCCCATTCACATCATCGTCAACCAAGGGCACATCACGCTCGAAGGGGTGGTTGCCCGCCAGATGGACAAACAAGTCGCCGGCATGCAGGCCAACGGCGTCCACGGCGCATTCTCCGTGACCAACAACCTGGTAGTGGAAGAACAAGAGAAGAAAGAAGACAAGAAGAAGTAGTGGCATTCGGTAGAGCGCCGGGCGTCCCCGCCCGGCGTTTCAGCCGGGTTTCCGTTGTGTCCCCTGCGGTTCAGGGTTTGCTTCACATGCGGACACTGTTTTGTCCGGAAGTTACTTCGGTCATTTGGGTTCCCCGGGATAACAGGTTGTAATTCCTTCAGCGTGTTCATTCCTCCGTGCCCGACGCTGTTTTTGAAACACGCTACGAATGGGGGGGTAGTGCGTCTTCGATCGAACTCGAAGATTTGGGCAATCGCCGTTGTCTGCCTGGTGATGGCGCAGGCGGTCGCGTCGATGCTCCTCCCGAAATGCGATCGTCTCTCCGCCATCACCGATTGGATCAGCCTGGCCCTGATGCTCTCCGCCACCCTCGCCTTTGCCAGGAACGCATCCAGCAGCAACCGCGGCCAACGCCTGGTTTGGATTCTTTTGGGTGCCGGTTATGCGGTCGAGGTGGGCGGCCAGATTTTGTGGATGCATTGGGACCTGGTGGTGAAACGCATCCCCGCTATGAGCCTGGTGGACGCCTGCACTTTTCTCGCCTGGACCGCCGTGATTATGGGCTTTGCCCTGCGGCCTCACGTGGAGCCGACCCGGCAGCAGCGCCGCCTGGGAACCTTTGACCTGCTCTTACTTTTGTTGGCGGGGCTGTATCTATACCTCTTTCTTGTGATCCCGTGGCAGTATCTGGCTCCTGACCCCCGGTCGTATATCCTGGCCTACACGTTTCTCGCACTGGCCGAGGACGTGATCTTGCTTTCCATCGTCGCTCTCGGCTGGCGCCACAGTTCCGGACGATGGCGGCAGTTCTATGCCCTGCTCACCGGCGTCGTCGCCTTCGATACCGTCATGGAATACGTCGTGGATACGATCCCCTCTACCGTTTCCTTTAGTGGTGGTTGGTACGATGCCGCCACCGCGGCCGGTATGGCCGGCATGACGCTGGCGGCTCTGCTGGCGTACCGTCTGGAACCCGTGTCGGAGCGCGAAGATCCCGACAGCGAACGCTACTGGCGCTGGGCTTCGCGTCTGGCCGCTCCCTTCACCCTCATCCTGCCCGTGTTGGCGGCGTGGTCGTTCCTGGATCGCAGTCTCCCAGTCCCGGCGTGGCAATTTCGCGTTCTCCTGTCGCTGGCCGCGGTTGTGATCTTCGCTTTTGTCGGCATCGTAAAACAGGCCCGCCTCGAAAAGGAATTGGCCAATGCTAATCATGAGCTGCTCGATGCTTCCCTCACCGACCTGCTCACCGGTGTTCGCAACCGGCGGTTCTTCACCACTTCAATCGAGGCCGACGTGCAGCAGGTGCTGCGCTCGTTTGCCGACTATTCGTCCAGCGACCTGCGCAATCGCGATCTGGTTTTCTATCTGATCGACATCGACCACTTCAAGAAGGTCAATGACCAGTTCGGCCACAAAATTGGAGATCAGGTGCTCGCCGAAGCCGCGCGCCGCATCAACTCTGCCGCCCGCCTTTCCGATGCGGTGATCCGCTGGGGTGGAGAGGAATTTCTCCTTTTATCGCGCTATACCGACCGTAAAGAAGCCCACATTCTCGCCAATCGCATTCTCGATTCGGTCGGCTCCAAGCCGTATCGGGTGGAAGGCAGCAAATCGGATCTGCGCGTCACCTGTTCACTCGGTTGGGCGGTTTTTCCCTGGACCGAGAGCGAGCCCAAGCTCGTGTCTCACGACCAGGTACTCGTGTTAGCCGACTTTGCCCTCTACCAAGCCAAGGGTTCGGGAAGAAACCGGGCGGTGGGTCTGCTGCCTGCGGGCGAAACCGTTCGTGCCGGAACCGTCGTCACCACCATCTACATCAACGGGATTCCAGCCTCTCCCGTAACCACCCCGGGCCCGTCCCTCGAGCCGATCTCCGCACCTAACCCAACCACACCTTCAGCCACCGCCGCTGTCTCCGCCTCCTGATTTCCTCACGATTACGCAATCGAACGTCTGCAGTCTACCCGCACTCTCCTGGCACCCGCACCCGAATCGTATGCGGCACGCTCCGCAACCGCTCCAGCAATTCCCCGTCGCAAGCTCGATTGATGTCGTAAATCGCATATCCCAGCTGCCCGCGAGTATCCAGCACCTGCCGGTCGATATTGATCCCGCGATCCGCCAGAATGTCGTTAATCGCACGCAAGATTCCCGGCACATTACGGTGGATGTGCATCAGCCGGTGCGATCCCGGCCCAGAGTCCCGGTCACCGTTTGGATCATGGTTCGGATCAATGTCCAGATGACAATTGGGCAGGTTCACGCTCAGCAGCGAATTCCCGGTCTTGAAGTAATCGATCATCCGCGCCGAAACAAAGTGCCCGATATTCTCCTGCGCCTCCTCCGTGCTCCCGCCAATATGAGGAGTCAAAATCACATTCGGCAACCCGCGTAGCGGGCTTGAGAATGCGCCGCCACTCTCCGGTTCCTGCGGGAACACATCGATCGCCGCCCCCGCCAGCTTCCCGCTCTTCAAATGCCGGGCCAAAGCCTCGTGATCCACCACAAACCCGCGGCTAAGATTAATCAGGCAAGCCCCAGCCTTCATCAGGCCGAACTGGTCTTCCCCAAACAAATCCCGGTTTTGCGCCTTCCCATCGACATGCAAAGTGATGACGTCGGAAGTTTCCAGCAGTTCGCGAAAGCTGACCGGCCGGGCGTTCCCGCGAGCCAGAACATGCGCCACATCGTGGAACACCACCCGCATGCCCAACGCCGCGGCCAGTTCCGACAACTGCGACCCAATCTTCCCGTACCCCACAATTCCCAAAGTCAGCCCGCGCACCTCATGCGATCCCGCCGACGATTTGTTCCACACCCCGCCGTGCAGCCGGGTGCTTGCCTCAAACGTCCTCCGCATCAGCAGGATGATCTCCCCCATCGCCAACTCCGCCACCGACCGGCTGTTCGAGTGCGGATCGTTAAACACCGCTATCCCCCGATCGCTCGAGGCCGCGCGGTCGATCTTATCCACGCCAATGCAGAACGCCCCCACCGATACCAGTTCCGGAGCCGCATCCAGAACCGCTGCCGTGATGCGAGTCCTTGACCGGACCCCTAAAATCGAGGTTCCGCACACCTTCGCAACCAGTTCGTGTTCGTCCAGCGCCCCCTTGAGCGCCTCCACCTCGAACCCCGCCTCTTCAAACTGAGAAGCCGCCACCCCGCTGATGTTCTCCAACAATAAGACCTTCAAAGACCCTCCCGGACCAGAACTTGCTAGTGGAGCGCCGGGCGTCCCCGCCCGGCTGGACCCTTCGACTTCGCCCACGCCAGGCTCGCGAGACGCCCGTCCCTCCACCGCAGGGCTCATGAAACAGCTACGGTGTTACAAAACTAGAAGATAACCATGAATTATATAGGCGAGTTCCGTGCGAGGCGTCTTGCGATGGTTTTCCCGCTATACTATACAGGGCCGCCGGCACAACCAGCCCTCCCCGCCTGAATCTTTCAGCCGCATCCGGTCATCTTTAACACTTTGGAGGAAATGAGAAAATGGCGCATGAACTCCCCCCCCTGCCGTACCATTACACGGCGCTCGAACCCACCATCGACGAAAAGACGATGCACCTGCACCACGATATGCATCACGCCGCCTACGTCAAGAACCTCAACGCGGCGCTCGACAAGCATCCCGATCTGCACAAGAAAACTGCGGAGGATCTCCTCCGCGACCTGAACGCCATCCCCGAAGACATCCGCGGCGCGGTCCGCAACAATGGCGGAGGCCACGTCAACCACACCATGTTCTGGAACATCATGAAGCCCCACGGCGGCGGCGATCCCATCGGCCCCATCGCCGACGTGATCAAGAAAACCTTTGGCGACTTCAAAAGCTTCCAGGAAAAATTCAACGCCGCCGGCGCCGGCCAGTTCGGCAGCGGATGGGTCTGGCTCGCAGGCGACTCCAAGGGTGAAGTGAAAATCCTCAGCACCCCGAATCAGGACAACCCAATTTCCCAAGGCCTCCAGCCCATCTTCGGCAACGACGTCTGGGAGCACGCCTACTATCTCAAATACAACAACCGCCGCCCCGAGTATTTGCAGGCTTGGTGGAGCGTAGTGAACTGGGAAGAAATCAACAAGCGCTACCAGTCGTCAATCAAGAAGTAGCTCGTGTGGGGACGGGCGCCCTCGCCCGTCCAATCCGAGCAACGCTCGGCAGTTGTGGCGCGGACACTCCTGTCCGCGCCCCTTGCCTTAGCAGGCTGCGGAAAACTCCATTGCAAGCAGGTTTTGGGAAGGGCACGAGTTTACCCGTGCCGTTAAGTCCTTAATAATGTGTCGCGCTTCAGCGCCTGAGGTGAGCTTCTTGCGCGCTCGGCGGGTTTCTCCCCAGCCTGTTAGAGCGCTTGCCTCCCAGCGTAAGATAGACTGCAGAAGGGGTACGGGGTCTCAATCGTTGGAGGTCGCCATGCGTCTGCCTGCGCTTGCTCTCAGCCTGTTCGTCCTGATTTCATTCTTCTCCTCGGCGCAAGAAGCCAAGCCCGCTCCCAAGACCGCCTACCATCCGGTTCCCGTCAAGGACGCCCGAGAGCCTAACCCGGTGAAGGCCACTCCCGAGTCCATCGCGGAAGGGAAGAAGATCTACGGCTATGACTGCGCTCAGTGTCATGGCCCCGCTGGCGACGGCAAAACCGAGGTTACCAAGAACCTGAAGATCCCTGACCTCGCCGATCCCGCATTTCTCAAAGGCCGCACCGATGGCGAACTCTTCTATAGCATCAAGAATGGCCGCGGCAGCATGCCTCCCGAGGGCAATCGCGTCACGCCCGAGCAACTCTGGAATCTGGTCAACTACATTCGATCATTAGCCAGAAAGCAGCCTCCCCCTGAAGCGAAGCCATCCAACTAGAGCATTTCCCGAGTTACTGTATAGGGAAGCCAGGAACGGGAAGGGCACGGCTTCAGCCGTGCCGCCAGGAGTCGTAATGGGTTCCGGCTTCAGCCGCTGGGGGCGATTACACTCGATGAACGTTGGTCAATGAGTGATAACGCTGATAGCGTCAATCATCATGAGAGGGGTTAGAATCGGGAGAACCAAATCAGCCCTCTGCGGAACCGGAGTTTCAACTTGTTCGAGGAACTGGAAAAGATCGAGCATGCCGAAGATTTGTTCGGGATTGACCTTCCGGTTGATCTGGTCTTCGATAATCCTCCCGAGCTTGTCGATTACCTCGTATTGCACTTGAGAGGTTGGGGACCGAACCCCTTTGCTGCCGATTTTTTGAAGAAACTCGCCGAGACGCATAACATTCCCGCATTGGCTCAAGGCTTGCACGACAGTTGGCGACGAGAGCAGATTTCGGCAATTATCCAAGAAATCTTCAATACAGGCGACCGCAGCGCTGGCGGAGATGACGGGGCTGCAATTCCTGTCAGAAAACCACGTAGCCCAAAGTCTGGCGGTCGCGCTGCTGCACAGAGTCTTGATGAGGACAATCCGTCAGCCCGTCGCTGACGTAATATTCCGATTACAGTCAAAACCCGGTCGTTGAATCACGACAATTTCGATTGCAGCTCGCGATAGCAGTGGGCATCCATCGCGACGAGAATGCGCCAGAGCGCGGTCGCCAAGGCGAAACACAATTCAGCTTCCGATTGCTGAAAGTCGATTTTTCCGAAGTGCACGATCCGATTTCGTTTGTGGAAAAGCCCTTTCACGAAAAAGTCCTTCGCTAAAGCTTCACCGGAAGACTGATATTGTGTTCGCACGCTCTTTAGAAGGTCGCCATTCGCCGACAGAAATGAATCGAAGGACTTTCCTGTGAGCAGGCTTGAAACCCTATCGAATCGCGCAGCGACCGAACGTATATCCCGCCAGTGTTCCTCCCATTCCTCTTCATCTGCGTCGGTCGGGTTTCTGTGCAATGTGAGATCAACGCGGTTCCATTTCATAAACAGGTACGCCAGTTGACTCTCCACTGCCATCGCCGCTAACACGATCGTCAGCGTTGAATCGCCACCTGCGAGCTCTGTCGCGGCACGATGCATGATCGCCATTCCCACGATGTTACCAAGCGGTTCTACTAGCCAGATTGTCTTGCTGCATTCGGGGCACTGCGCATCTTTTGGCAATTGCGTACCGTTCACATCAACTAGAAACTCGCCGCAATCGTCGCACGTTATTGGAATTGAGAACTTCACTCCCTGATTCTAAAGTGCGAGTCCAGATTTCCGAACATTTGGTTCTAGCTGTTGCAACATCCCGATAACGCTCAAAACCCCCAACTGCGTCGGTCACTCCGCGCGTCGGGCAGAAGGGGGCAGACGGGAGGCAGGGACGGGATGCCTGTGTCCGATACACGGAACCTCGCCACCCGCGTCCGCAAGGTCGAGTTCAAGCTGTCACAGATCAGTACACCCCCAGATCCTTAGCTGACACCCAATTTCCCGAATACTCCTTCCGAATCTGCTCCACCAGATCCGCCTCCGGCAATTTCTCCAACGACTGGTGATACACCACCAGCAACTTCGGACGTGCCCGCCGCGCGATCTCGCCTAACTCCGCCGGAGAAGTGTGGAACGTCCGAAAATATTCCCTCCAATGTTTTTCCTTTAACTCGTCGCCATGCGGGTTGAAGACTTCATGCAGCAACACATCGCAACCATCGCAGGCCTTCACCACTTCATCGCTCGGCGCCGTATCGCCGGAAATCACAATCTTCCGGTCCCGAGTCTCGAACTTATACCCGTAAGCCTCTTTCCATATTCCATGCTTCACCGGAAACGCGGTGACCGTTACGTTCTCGTCGCGATACACCACTCCCGGCTGAATCTCATGCACATTGACTTTGTATCCGGTAGCGTTCGCCTGCTCGAGTCCGCGCCGCCGAACCTGTACATCTTCCTCCCACGCTCTCTCGATGTGCGCAGTCATATGCTTCAATCCGTGTGGACCGTAAGCCTCCAGCGCCTCTTTTCGCCCCAACACCCAGGGCGAA
>JBGPFV010000038.1:0-12235 GCA_041483535.1 Terriglobia bacterium
CACGATCCTATTTCTTCTTCAGCGCTCTCGCCGCAATATCCTTGCGGTAGTGCGCACCCTCGAAGCCGATCTTCGCGCACGCTTCATAGGCGCGCTCGACGGCCGTTTCCAGCTCCGCGGCCCGCGCGGTTACCCCGAGCACCCGTCCGCCGGAAGTATAGAAAGCGCCGTCGCGTTTCGAGGTGCCGGCATGGAAAACCTTTACGCCGTGCATTTTCGCCACCTCCTCCAGACCGGTGATTTTCTTGCCCGCGTCGTAGGCCCCCGGATAGCCGCCAGAGGCCATCGCCACGCATACCGCCGCGTCGTTCGACCACTTGAAATCGCCGTCGCTGGTGCGGCCGTCGATGGACGCCTCCATCGCTTCGACCAAGTCGCTTTCGAGGCGCATCAGGATCGGCTGCGTTTCCGGATCGCCGAAGCGGCAGTTGAATTCGAGCACCATGGGGCCGCGAGCGGTCATCATCAAGCCGCAATAGAGAACGCCCCTGTACTCCGCGCCTTCGTCTTTCATGCCGGCGACAACGGGCCGCACGATGTGGGCGAGCAGCCAGTCGCGCATCTGGTCATCCACGATGGCCGGCGTGGTGTAGGCGCCCATGCCGCCAGTGTTCGGGCCGGTGTCGCCGTCGCCCACGCGCTTGTGATCCTGGGCAGCGACCAGCGGCGCCACACGCTCGCCGTCGCTCACCACCAGAAACGAGAGTTCGTCACCTTCCAGAAATTCTTCCAGCACCACACGCAATCCCGCCTCGCCCAGCATCTTGCCGCTGAGCATTTCATGGGCGACGGTCGAGGCCTCTTCTTTGCTCTTGGCGATGACCACGCCCTTGCCGGCAGCCAGTCCGTCGGCCTTTACCACGATCGGAGTGTGGAGGTGCGCCAGCGCATCCCTCACCTGTTCCGAAGTATCGCAGATCGCATAATGCGCCGTGGCAATGTGGTGGCGTTGCAGGAATTCCTTGGCAAAGCTCTTGCTGCTTTCAAGCTGTGCGGCGGCGCGGGTGGGGCCGAACGTGCGCCAGCCTCGCCGCGTGAATTCATCCACTACGCCGAGCATCAGCGGCAATTCCGGCCCCACGATGGTAAGGTCGGGCTGGATCTGGTTGGCGAGCGCGATCATGGAGTCGAGGTTCTTGACATCTGCCGCGACGCACTCCGCCTCGTCCGCGATCCCGCCGTTGCCCGGCGCGCAGTAGATCTTTGTGACTCGCGGCGATTGCCGGAGCTTCCACACCAGGGCATGCTCGCGTCCGCCGCTGCCGATGACGAGGATCTTCATAGTCGAGACATTCAAGGGTAGGGGCGGAAGAAGACGATGTCAAACGCCGCAGCGGCTGCTGGCTAGAAAGTAATTCTGTGCCGATTGCAGCAGCGTTGAAAGTCGCAAGAAGTGCAGGAGCGCCGGCGCTCGAAGCCTATCCTTTTGATGGGGACTGGATGCCAAGCGCGTCGGGCGCGGGCGAGTGCCACTGACCGCGTCATAACTGCCGCAAAGCCCTAGTCCGGCAGCACTTCGCCTCGGGTTTCCACGGCGAAGGGAATGGTGAGCAGGCCGATCCCAAAGGCAATCGCCGTAAACGCAACCGGCTTGCCGAGAGTCCCCATTCGGCTGACCAGCGCTCCCACCCCGAAGTTGACTCCTGCGGCAATGAAACGTCCGAACGAAGTGGTGAACGCAAATGCGGTCGCGCGCACCGTGGTCCCATACTGCTCCGGCAGCCAAAGACTGAAGAGGGCAAAGTTGCCGCCAAAGAAACCCAAGAAGAACAGTATCGCGATGAACGGATGAAGTCCGCGCGGCAGGTAGAACGCCCAGTTAAAGCTGAGCAGGATGCATGCCGCCATTCCGAGGAAGTAAATGGTGAGAGTTCGCTTGCGGCCAATGCGTTCGGCTAAGGGAGGAACCGCCAGGCATCCCAGGATGGTCCCCAGCGACAGCAAGCCCATGCCGAAGGAAGACATGCGCACGGCCTGCGGCTGCAACATGCCCTCACGTTTCGCCAGGCTGATGATGGCTGTTGGAGCATAAACTGCGGCCGCCCACAGGCCGCAGATGGCCGAGGCCAGCAGGATGGTGTTGACCAGCGTGCGCCGTGTGTAGGGGGGACTGAAGATCTTGTGCAGAGAAGAAAGTCCACCTTTGACTTTCACCTGGGCTTTTTGTTGCCAGCGCTCGGGCTCCTGCACGCGGAGCAGAACCATGAAGGCCACGATGACGGGCGTCAGGCCGCACCAGAACATGGCGCGCCAGCCATAGTGTGGCGCGACCGTGTAGTTGAGAGCGGAAGCCAGAAAAAAGCCCGCGTAATAACCAGTCTGCAGATATCCAGCGCCCATCTTGCGGCGGTCTTCCGGCCAGGCTTCAGCGACGTAGGTGCCCGCCAGCGCCCATTCGCCGCCAATTCCGATGCCCGCCAGCAGGCGGAACAGTCCCAACTGCCACACCGTCTGCGACAAAGCGGCGGCTCCCGTGAAGATCGCGTAAACGAAGATGGTGGCGGCGAGCACCCGGGTGCGGCCAAACTTGTCGGCAATCGGCCCCCAAATTAACGACAGTCCCCATCCGACCAGGAAAAGCGCAAACAGGATCGATCCCGCAAACCCCACATGGGCCGGAGTGGCTTGGTACCCCGACTTCGGAAGCAATTCGGTCAGTGCAGGGCTAAGGACCAGGGCATAGATCACCGAATCCATGCCGTCCAGCGTCCAGCCGCCCCATGCGCCCCAGAATCCAGTGATTTGCTGGCGTGTGAGTTTGGTGTGAATTGCGGGTAGTGGGTAGGCCACCGCTTCATTGGCCATGTGTCCTCCTGTGCAGTGAGGCAATGCGCGACAAGGCACGGCTCAGATTCAGGAGCTGCGAAAAGTACTCGCACCTCGCGGGCAGCAGCATACCACGGCTTGTCAAGGGCGCAGGGACTACCGTAGCGCCCGCCGGACAGCCGCCGAGACGGCGGAGCTACAGTCGGTCACGACCCTAGGCGACGGAATCGCCCCTGCCCGTGGATTGAAACAGCGCCTTCACCGAGGGTTTCATTACCTTTCCCATCGCGTTGCGCGGCAGCGCATCCAGCACGAGAAGCCGGGAAGGAACTTTGTGAGCCGCCAGCGACTCCTTGGCCCAGGTGCGAAGCGACGGCAGATCGAGGGCATCGCCGTCATTCAGTACCACCGCGGCAGCGACCCGCTCACCCCACTCCGGATCGGGCACACCAACCACGGCACACTCCGCAACCGCGGGATGTTCGCGCAGCGCTTCCTCAATCTCCAGCGCGGAAACCTTGTGTCCACCCGTCTTGAGAATGTCAATGTTCGTCCGGCCAAAAATGCGATAGACGCCGTCTTCGATTGCCGCCGTATCGCCGGTGCGAAACCAGCCATCGCGGAAGGCGGCGCGGCTTGCCTCAGGCTGGCCCCAGTATTCTAAGAACACGCTTGGACCACGGACTTCGATCTCGCCCAGTGTGGCCGGGGCAACCGGCTGGCCGTCCTCTCTGACCAGCTGAACCTCGACGTTCGGCAGCGGCGTCCCGACGCTGCCCGGCATGCGCTCGCCCCGCAACGGATTCGATAGTGCCATGCCAATCTCCGTCATGCCGTAGCGCTCCAGCAGAGTTTGGCCGCTGATTTCCTTCCAGCGTTTCAGCGTGCTCACCGGCAGTGCTGCCGAGCCGGAGACCATCAGGCGCAATCCGGCGCAGGCTTGGCTTAGCCGCGCGCGGCGCTCCGGCGAAGCCCTGTCCCAGGCGGCAATGAGCTTCACGTAAATCGTCGGTACCGCCATGAATAGAGTTACGCTGCCGCCTGCGATGCCGTCCCACACCGCATTCGCGTCGAAGCGCGGTAGCATCTGGCAGGTCGCGCCCGACCACAGCGCACAGGACACAACGTTGACGATTCCGTGTACGTGGTGTAGCGGCAAACACAGCAGGATGCGATCGTCGGCCGACCACTCCCAAGCCTCTACCAGGCTCATGATTTGCGCCGTAATATTGGCATGGGTGGTGACCACGCCCTTCGGCCGGCTGGTCGTGCCACTGGTGTACAGAATCATGGCGCGCCGCTCGCTATTGATATTGCTATTGATGTTGATATTGACGTCCGCCAATTCTGCTGGCTGAAACGCGGGAAGCTGCTCATAGCACCATGCGCGGATACCGCGGGCGGCGGCGATGGGCGCCAGCACAGGCGCTGCTTGAGCATCCAACACCAATGCTGACGCCCCGGTATCGTCGATAAAATATTCCAACTCAGGCGCGGTAGAGTTGAGCGGTAAGGGGACGGCAACGCCACCGGCTTGCCAGATACCCCACTGCGCCGCAACCCACGGGAATCCCGGCGTCACCAGAAACGCCACGCGCTCCTCGTGGAGGTCCCCCCGGCCTGCGAGCAAAGCCGGCGCCACGCGCGATGAAGCGTCCAGCAAATCGTTGTAGGTGAACGCCCCCTGCGCATCGACGACAGCTGTCCGTCTGCCATGCCGCTGGGCTTGAGCGATGAACGGAAGATGACGGGCGCGGCGGATCACACGCCAGACTTTACGTCGTCTCCGATGCATTGTCCAATAGGTGCGGCGGGTTCCCGGGCCAGTTTCAATGAGGAAGCACGTAGTTTCTGGCGATGTCGCGAAACGCCGCCAACTGTTTCCCCCGGGTGACCTCGTCCCAGCCCAGCTCCGCGGCCATCAACTCCGCGACGGCGGGAGCCATGGCGAGGGCTGCGCGCGCATTCAAGAACAGCGCGCGCGTGCGCCTGGCGAGCGTGTCTTCCACGGTGCGCGCCATTTCGTGTCGTGCCGCCCAGACGACCTCCGCCTTCACGTAGGGCAACGCCGCATGCAGCGGTTCGCCGAGTCCAGGATTGGTCTCGATCAGCTGGCGAATCTCGTGCGCGTCCGAACCATAGACTGCCAGCGCGCCGAATTGTCTCGCCGCATCTTCTTTCGTAGCGTCGTGAAAGCCGTGGATGCGCAGGTGGTGGGTCACGCATGGCTTGTCCGGCAACTGCGCGAGGGTTGCCGCCTGATCGACGCAATCCTCGGCCATATGCCGGTAGGTCGTCCATTTCCCGCCGCAGATGGTGACCAGACCGGAGCGGTCGATGTGGATCACGTGATCGCGCGCCAGCGCCGCCGGCCTGACGACGCCGCTGGCGGTGCCCGTACTGCGTACCAGTGGCCGGATGCCGGCGAACACGCTTAACACATCGTCGCGCGTTGGCGCTTTGGCCAGGTATTGTGCGGCGGTCGTGAGAATAAACTCGATTTCCTCCTCCATAGCGACCGGCTCCAGCGTGGCGGCCGCAATGGGCGTGTCCGTGGTTCCCACCAGGGTGTGGCCGTGCCACGGAATCGCGAATAACACGCGGCCATCGCTGGTGTGCGGAACCATGACTGCGCTTTCACCCCGCAGGAAGCTCGAATCGAACACCAAATGAATGCCCTGGCTGGGCACGATCATCGGCGTGGCGGCTGGCTCCGCCTGCAGCCGAAGCCGGTCGCTGAAAGCGCCGGTGGCGTTGACCACAACTTTGGCGGCGGCGCGAAACTCGTTGCCGGTTTCGACATCGCGTACACTGACACCATCGACAAATCCCTGAGCGTCCTTCGTCAGCCCCGTGACTTCTACATAGTTCAGCAACGTGGCGCCCTGCTCGAAAGCCGTGACTACCATGTGGATGAGCAGGCGCGCGTCGTCGAATTGTCCATCGTAGTAGACGGCGCCGCCGCGCAGGCCTTCGGTTTTGAGGGTGGGCAGATGTTCGAGCGTCTCTTCCCTGGAAAGAATGCGGGAGGCGCCAAACCCATATTTGCCGGCCAGCAACTCATAGAGCTTCAGGCCGAGACCGTAGAATGGAGCCTCCCACCAATCGTAGTTCGGCACCACGAAGGCACGATCGTGCACGATGTGAGGTGCGTTTTGTAGAAGCAGACCCCGTTCCTTGAGCGCTTCCATGACCAGCCCTATATTGCCCTGCTCCAGGTAGCGCACGCCGCCGTGTGCCAGCTTGGTGCTGCGACTGGAGGTGCCTTTGCCGAAGTCGCTCTGCTCCAGCAGCAGCACATCGTAGCCGCGCGCCGCGGCATCGATCGCAACCCCTACGCCGGTCGCACCCCCGCCTACGACCAGCAGATCCCATCTCTTGGGATGGGCTTCGATGCGACGCCACATGTCGGTTCGATTCATAGCTGCACTCTGGCCAGTAATTCTTGTTCCAGCAGTTTCGTGCTGTCCCTGGATATTACCCTTACTTGCCGGCGGGCGGCCGCAGCGGGTTAGCGGCTCGCGGTGGAATTGGGATCCGTATCAGGGCATCGCTTTAGCGATGCCGCAACATCTTCCAAATTAGTTGCCCCTTTTAGGGACCGGCATCGAAATCGACCTTCGCCACACGCGTTTTAGACTGTAAGTTAGCAGCATTACAAGGCTTTAGTCACGACTGTAGATCGGGAGGTTACATCGGGTACTAACCGGCGGAATCTCCCGTAACTCCCAGATAGCACAAAGGTGCCTTGTATCCCGAAACCGATTCGTAGCATCCTAACATCCATAAGCGTGGGGTTTGCGCCCCCGGCAAACCGGGAACGAGGGGTTCCGATGAAGAGTCTGGACAGGGTTATCCGGTCTGTGCAAGCCTTCGGCCGCGGACTCTCCCGCCGGCCAAATGGGACCGAGCCGAAGCGCATCCCCGCCATTGGTGTCGCCTTGGGCGGAGGTTTTGCCCGCGGCATCGCGCACATTGGGGTCCTCAAAGTCCTCGAAGAAGAAGGCATCCCGGTCCGCATGATCGCGGGCACCAGTGTGGGCGCAATCATGGGTGCCGCGTATTGCAGCGGACTCACCATCGCGGAACTGGAAGAACTCGCCCACAAAGTTCGCTTCACCACCTTCGCGCGCTGGACCCTCTCGCGCTACGGCTTTGCCTCGAACGACCGCATGGTTTCGTTTCTGAAGCAAACTTTGAAGGTGCAAACCTTTGAAGAGTTGCGCATCCCTCTCGGGGTGACGGCCACTGACTTCAATACCGGCAAAGGAGTTGTCTTTACCTCCGGCCCGATCATCGAGCCGGTGCGGGCGAGTTGCGCTTATCCGGGGATGTTCCTGCCGGTGGAGATTCGCGGGAGCTGGCTGGTGGATGGCATGCTCTCCTATCCCGTGCCGACGCTTCCGCTGCGCGAAATGGGCGCGGAGCGGGTGCTGGCCGTGCAGCTGAAAGGGCAGTGGTCGAAGACGAGCGCGCCCCGGCATTACTTTGACGTGATCGGGCAGTCGTTCGCTATCGCGCAGGAGATGATGAGCAACACTTGGAAAAGCGCGGCCGACGTCGTGATCGAGCCCGATGTAGCGGGTTTTGACTATGACGACTTCAAACGGGCTGACGAATTGATCCACGTGGGCGAACTGGCGATGCGCCGCGCGCTGCCGGAAGTACGGAAATGGCTGGTGGCTCCTGCGGAAGTCGCCGCCCCGCGGAAGGCGCCTGCTCTGGTTGCGAGACCAACACCCATGCCCGCGGACTAAGACCGCGAGCCGACATGGTTGCCAGCGTGACATGCCGGTGAGAACGTTGAAGCGCGTCCCTTTGACCCGTTTGCGCAATTGAAGAAAGTCAACGCAAACATCCTTGCCCCGGCCCGACCTGTTATCCTAATGGTCTCTGATACTTTACTGAGCATTATCGACTGCGCGCTTGCCTCTGCGCAGGCCTTATGCTTAGGTTCCTGACGCGTACGCTTCGAGACATCATGGTCTCGGAGTATATTTTCCAGCATCAGGCGTTGACGGCAATTCCGCGCACTGGGTTCGCGATAGAAAACAACGTTTGTGGGAGAATCACTTCTATGACAAGAATCGTCACGAAGGTTGGTTGGTGGGGCGCAATATTGGGGCTGGCGCTATCGACTGTAGTCCTGTCGGTACGAGCGGCCGCTCAAGATCAAGAGCAGCAAGATCAGCAGGATCAGCGGGACGATCCACCCAGCCGGGTGGCTCGACTTGGCTACATGGAGGGTTCGGTTTCATTCCAGCCCGCCGGCGAAACGGATTGGGTGCAAGCGGTCTCCAATCGGCCGATGACAACCGGCGACAAACTTTGGGCAGACCGGGACTCGCGCGCCGAGCTGGAACTCGGATCCGCGGTGATTCGCTTGAATGCCAATACCGGCTTCTCTTTCCTGAACCTGAATGACAATACGGCTCAGATCCAACTTACGTCGGGCTCGATCAACGTTCGTGTGCGCCAACTGGACCGGAACGATGTCTTCGAGGTCGATACGCCGAACCTGGCCTTTTCCGTTTACCAGCCGGGAAGCTATCGGGTAGAGGCCAGTGAAGACGGCACATACACGGTCGTCAATATACGCGAGGGCGAAGGCGAGGCGACCGGCAACGGTCAGACCTACACGCTGCACGCCGGTCAAAGAGCCACTTTCAGCGGGGCCGACACCCTGAACGCCGACATCAATGAAATCGGCCGGCCCGACCCATTCGATAACTGGGCCTATGAACGCGATCGCCGTCGCGACAACTCGCGCTCGGCCCGCTATCTGTCCCACGATGTTGTCGGGTACGAAGACTTGGACGACTATGGCGACTGGCGCGACGATGGGAACTACGGCCACGTCTGGTTCCCCAACCGGGTTGCCGTAGGCTGGGCGCCTTATCACGAGGGCCACTGGGACTGGATTCCTCCCTGGGGATATACGTGGGTCGATGACTCCCCATGGGGCTACGCGCCGTTCCACTACGGACGTTGGGTGGTGATCGGCGGACGTTGGGGCTGGGTGGCCGGCCCCGTTGCAGTGCGGGCGGTGTATGCCCCTGCGCTCGTGGTCTTTATTGGCGGCGGGGGTGGCTTCGGGGGCAATGTGGGATGGTTCCCGCTGGGTCCCCGGGAAGTTTACATGCCGTCGTACCACGTCAGCCGGGAGTATGTGAACCGGGTGAACATCAGCAATACGACCGTCAATAACACCACCATCACGAACGTGTACAACACCACCATCATCAATAAAACCACGAACATCACGAATATCACTTACGCGAACCGGAATGTACAAGGTGCGGTGACGGCAGTTCCTCAACGCGCCTTTGCCAGTGCGCAGCCCGTAGGCCGGGCAGCGGTTGCCGTGAACGCGCGGCAGATCGCTGCGGCGCAGGTGAGTACAAGAGCTGCGGTGGCTCCCACACGGGAGAGCGTACTGGGAGCGAAGTTTGCCACGGCGAATCGTGTGACCGCGCCTCCGCCAGCCGTGATGAACCGGCAGGTGGTTGCGAAGACCGCGCCACCTCCTCCGCCGGTGTCGTTCGCAAAACAACAGCAAGCGCTGGCCGCGCATCCCGGCCAACCGTTAGCGCGGAGCGAAGTGCGAAGTTTGCGTCCGGCCAATGTACCTGCAACCCAACCGATGGTGAGGCAGGCGCCCCCGGGAAAACCGGCAACGCCGAATATGGGACGTCCAGCGAACCAGCCAAATGCTGCCCGACCGGGACAGCCCGCCTCCACGCCGCCCGCCAACCAACCGGCGAGGCGTCCGGCTAGTCCGCAGGCTCCAAATGAGCGTCCGGGGGCGGCCAATCCCGCACAACCGAATCGTGCACCCTCGGCGCAGCCAAATCAGCCGGCGCCATCACAGCCCACCAATCGCCCGGAGGGGAACCGTCCAACCCAGCCACCACCGGCGGGGACTGACCGCTCGCCGTCCGCGCAGCCGAACAATCGTCCGGAGATGAATCAGCCGGCCAATCGTCCGGAGACGAATCGTCCACCTGCGGCACAGCCGAACCAGCCGGCGCCGAATAACCGCCCGGAGACGAAGCGTCCGCCGACCCCACCCGCGAATAACCGGCCGAATCAGCCCAACAACCAGCCGGAGCCGACTCGTCCCCAGACGAATCGTCCAACTGAGCCACCGGCGCGCAATGACCGTCCGCCAGCGGCCCAGCCGAACCCACGTCCGGAACCCAGCCGACCCGAGCCGAATCGTGCGCAGCCTAATCGTCCCGAGCCGAACCGGAACGAACCCGCTCCACGGCCCGCGACCCCTCCACCTAGCGAGCGCCCGCAGCCGCAGCGCATGCCTCCGGCGGAGACCAGACCGGCGCCACAGCCTCAGCACCAGCAACCGAAGGCGCAGACGCCCGCGGAAAAAAAGCAGGAAGAGGAACGGCGCAAGAAGGAACAGCAAAAGCCTCCCGGGGAATAGAGGCTAACCTTCCAACAAGTCGAATGTGAATAGTTACCGGGCATCCCCAGTCTTCTGGGGATGCCCTTCTTGCAATGGCGCACCCGTCAGGCGGTCCCGCCCTCGGAGACGATCCACTGAGAACTGGATTGTAGGTTGGATTATGGGTTGGCTCTCGCGGTCGATTTCCCCTGCAGACCCCGCCCAGGAAAGTGGTGGGCGCTGTAGGATTTGAACCTACGACTTCCACCGTGTGAGGATGGCACTCTACCGCTGAGTTAAGCGCCCACTGCAATTGCCTGCGGTTTTGTAATTGTAGCAAATCGCGGTCGGCCCTTCGGCATCCGCACACCCTCTTGACCGCCTTCCCCGCTCCCGATAGCCTCTTTCCATCGCCGTTTCATGGCCGCTTCCGACATCCCCGACGCTCGGTCCGTAACTGACTCACGGGAAGCCACTTCCCCGCCCCTGCCCGCCTCCGAGGAGACGCAACTTTCTTCCCCAAACGGGGTTTCTACCAATGTGAGCAGCGTGGCCATGGATCGCGCACTGCTGAACCTTGCGGGAACGCCGCCGTCTGCGCCCGTCACCAGGGCAAATTCCATCGTCAGCACAGACGCCGCCGTTTCCGACGTCGAAGCGATGCTGCGGGTGAAGACGGGCGACGAATCCGCCTTCGCGTACCTGGTGCAGAAGTATCGCCGGCCGATGGTGGGCTTTATGTACCGCTTATGCCATAACCCGTCGACCGCGGAAGAACTGGCGCAGGAAGTGTTTCTGCGCGTCTATCGATCGCGCACCAGTTACCAGCCGAGCGCCAAGTTCACGACCTGGCTGTACCGCATCGCGACCAACCTGGCCGTCAACCACGCGCGCGATACGCGCCACGAGCGTCCGGAAAATACCGTGCGCCTCGATGAGCCGGACCAGGAAACGGGCACGACGCCCGATCTGGCCGACGATTCGCTCAGCGCGGAAGAGCAGATCTTGAAGCGGGAACGGCTGGCGGCCATCCGCGGTGTAGTGGACGCGCTGCCCGAGCGCCAACGCGTGGCGGTCATCATGCACAAATATCAGCAGATGGATTACCGCCAGATTGCGGGGGTGCTGAAGCTGAGCGAGTCCGCCACCAAATCGTTGCTGTTCCGCGCGTATGAAACGTTGCGCGAACAGCTGAAAGAGTTTGTTTCAGGGAAGTAGAGGAAAGCAGTATGAATTGCAATCAAATTCGCGAACTGTTGCCGGACCTGGCCGCTGGCATGGACGCTGCAACGCCGGAGGTTAAGAACCACATCGCATCCTGTGCCGACTGTTCCGCCCACCTGCGGGATCTTCAGCAAACCATGGCGCTGCTCGATGAATGGCAAGCGCCCGAACCGTCTCCGTATTTCGACACCCGCCTCGAGGCGCGTCTGCGCGAGGAAATGGCGCGCCCGGCTGCGGGATGGCTGACTTGGCTGCGGCGTCCGGCGTGGGCTATGTCGGCGGCTGGCGTAGTACTTGCCGGAGCGCTGGCCGTTGGTATTGGCAGTGGCGGCAAATCGTATATTTACGTTTCCGAAACGATCCCGACCAAACCTCCATCTCTCAGTCTGCCGGTGCAGCCCGGAACCGCCGTCGGCGATCTGCAGGCGCTGCAGAGGAACGACGAGTTGTACGCCGATTTCGATGTGCTCGACGAACTGCAGGTGCAGGACGACGTGACCGAGAATCCGTAAGCCGGATCTCCTGTAGAGACGCGGCTTGCCGCGTCTCTCGCGGCGGAGACGGGGCAAGCCCCGTCTCTACAGGCTAAGTAGTTCCGTTGGTGTGAGGATAATCGTAAGTTAGCTGAGACCGACCAGGGACAACGCATGTTGAGCCAGGAAAGAATTGCGAGCTGTCTCGCAGCGCTTCTGCTGCTGACGGCCTTGCTCGTCCAAACAGTGCTTGCCCAATCCCGGCATGTGCCACCGCAACGGCCGCCACAACCGCAATCGCAACGGCCGCCGCAATCGCAACCGCAACCGCAACGGCCGGACGGTCAGTGGCACCGCTTTCAGAAAGAAG
>JBGPFV010000039.1:0-12232 GCA_041483535.1 Terriglobia bacterium
AGGCCCGAAATCGACAAGAACCGAGTGGCCATACACGGCGTGAGTTGGGGTGCGTATTGGGCCACCAAGATGGCCATCGTAGAGCGCGCCCGCCTGCGGGGAGCAAGCGCCCAGTCACCACCCACCGATAAGTTCTTTCAGAAAGAGTTTCTGATGAATTCCTTGATCGGCAACCGCGAGTATCTCTTCGATCAGGTTCCGGCGCTGATGGCCATTTTCGACAACGTGAAAACCGTGGACGAGATGGAGGAAATCTTGCCGAAGATGTCCCTGGTCAAACAAGGACTGCTCGGCAAACCCATGGCGCCCATGCTCATTCTTGCCGGAGTGCTCGATACCCAGGTGCCGATCGATGACATTTATCTGCTCCTGAACAAAGGCGATGTGCCGAAGACCGCATGGATCAATCCGCAAGGCGGTCACCTCGGGCGGCAGGTCAAAGTGTGGCCCGATCCGGTCATCTTCAAGCAGGTGATCATTCCCTGGTTGGTGCGCACGCTGGAAACTGAACCCGCGAAAGAGAGTCATTAACGTTCCATTTCACTTTGCGAGTGGAGGGACGGGCGTCTCGCCCGTCGGCCGGGCGGGGACGCACGGCGCTCCATTAACGACGAAGGATTAAGGACAGACGACCAACGATGGCAATCCTTCCACCCGCGACGGGTCCAGTAAACGACGCACCGGCACCCACCAAGGTGCCGTTCTACCGCGTCCTCTGGGTGCAGGTGCTGGTGGCCATGGCCCTGGCCATCGTGCTGGGCTATGTGGACCCGGCTCGCGCGGTTGCCATGAAGCCGCTGGGCGACGCGTTCATCCGCGTGATCACGATGATCATCACCCTGATCATCTTCTGCACCGTGGTCACCGGAATTGCCGGCATGGAGAACCTGAAAAAAGTCGGCCGCGTCGGCGGCATGGCGCTCATTTATTTCGAAATCGTTTCCACCATTGCCCTCCTCATCGGACTGGTGGTGGGCAACGTCGTGCGCCCGGGCGCCGGCTTCAACGTAAACGTCGCCACCCTGGACGCCAGGTCGGTCGCCGAGTATGCCGGCCAGGCCAAGGCGCAAAGCGTCACCGAATTCCTGATGCACATCATCCCGACAACGGTGGTGGACGCCTTCGCCAAGGGAGATATCCTCGAAGTAGTTTTCGTGGCCTTGCTGTTCGGCTTCGCGCTGTCGGCCGCCGGGGCGCGCGCCAAACCGCTGATCGAACTCATCGACTCCCTCACTCAAGTCGTATTCCGAGTGGTGAACATTCTGATGAAATTCGCGCCGATTGGAGCGTTCGGCGCCATGGCGTACACGGTCGGCAAGTTCGGCCTTGCTTCGCTGGATCCGCTGGCCAAGCTGATCGGAACGTTCTGGATCACCTCGGTGCTCTTCGTCGTAATCGTACTCGGCGCCATCGCCTGGGCCGCCAGCTTTAACATCTTTCGTTTCCTGGCATACATCAAAGAAGAAATCCTGCTGGTTTTGGCCGTGAGTTCGTCGGAGATCGCCATCCCGACTTTGATGGCTAAGCTGGAGAAACTCGGTTGCTCCAAGTCTCTGGTTGGACTGGTGGTTCCGACCGGATTCACCTTCAACACCGATGGCACCAGCCTTTACATGACCATGGCCGCTCTATTCGTGGCGCAGGCCACCAATACCCATCTGACTCTGATCCAGGAACTCACTATTTTTTCCGTAGCGATTCTTACTTCCAAGGGCGCCAGCGGCGTGCAGGGCGCATCTTTCATCGCGCTCGTGGGCACCCTTTCCGTGATCCCAACCATTCCCGTTGCCGGCATGGCATTGATTCTGGGGATTGACCGTTTCCTGAGCATGTTCCGAGCCCTGGTTAACATGATCGGAAACGGGGTAGCAACGCTGGTCCTGGCGCGCTGGGAGGGGGAATTGGATCGCGAAACCCTGCGGCAGCGCTTAGCCCGACCGGCGTAGCAGCTAGCTCACAACCTCTACTTTCTCTGACCTCTACCTGCTCCTCAACCAATGAGATGAACTACAGAGTCAATGCCTGGCGCCCGATCCCCATGCCGGGTAGTCGCCTCCCGGCTCTACCAATTACACGAGATAGATTTGTCCGGCTCAGGTCTGGGTGATCCTGTGCACCAGATGCCAGCACTCCCGGGCGATCATCCAGTCCTCCTGCGCGCGAATCACCAGGACGCGGACCGTCGCATCCAGAGCAGAGATATCGATATCCAAATGGCCGTCCATGGGCGCTTGCGCGTTCTTTCCCTGGTCGAGCCGCAAGCCCAGGAACGCGAAATTGTCACACACCGCGGCCCGAACATCGGGTGAATTTTCGCCGACTCCGGCGGTGAATACCAGAGCATCCACTCCGCCCAGCACCGCAATCATCGCCCCCATTCCCTGTTGCAGACGATGGACATACATATCGAACGCCAGTTTCGCGCGCGCCATTCTTGCGGGTTCGTCGCCGTTCTTCGCCGCGGCAAGAATCTGCCTCATATCGCTGGAAATCCCCGATATACCGAGCAATCCCGATTTCTGATTCAGGACCTCGTCCAGTTGCTCGCCCGAGAACTGTCTCTGCCGCATTAGATAAGTGAGAATGCCAGGGTCCACCGAGCCGGACCGTGTACCCATCATCAGACCCTCGAGCGGGGTAAAACCCATGGTCGTATCCACGCTTCGACCTTCGCGAATCGCCGCCAGCGAGCAGCCGTTGCCCAGGTGGCAGGTCACGAGCTTCAGGGAATTCAAGTTCTTGCCCAGTAGATGCGCGGCGCGCTGTGCGCAATATTGATGATTGATGCCGTGGAATCCGTAGCGGCGAATTCCCTGCTCGAACCACTCATAAGGACCAGCATAGGTGGCCGCCGACAGCGGCATCGTACGATGGAAACCAGTATCAAAGACCGCGACCTGGGGCACGCGGCCCAGTAGTCTCGAGACGATCTCCATGCCTTCGAGTTCGGCGCGATTGTGGAGGGGAGCAAAGACGGAGACGCCTTCGATCGCCGACTTGACCTCAGCCGTTACGAGCGCGGGCTCGAAATGTTGCGGGCCGCCGTGGACCACCCGGTGTCCTACCACATCGATATCGGATGGGCCGGAAATCGCCTGCGTCTCGCCGCTCCACAAGTTCTGCAGCAAGCGCCCGATGTCTTCCCCGCGAGAGCCGCCCGAGGTCACGTCTTTTCGCGAGACTCCGCGGAAATTCTTGATCGAGTATTGCGCCGTGTCATCGGCCCACTCGATCTTCCCTTCCCAAACCGAAGGCGGGGGATCGCCCGGAAGCGTATCCCCAATTTCGTAGAGACAGCATTTCTGGCTGCTGGAGCCGGAGTTGAGAACAAGCACGTTCATCAGTAGGGCCAAGTCCAGTCCCGGATTTCCGGCAAATCGTCGCCGTGTTCGTAAATGTATTGTTTGTGCTCGACCAGCTTATTGCGCAGCAACTGCTTAAAGTGGCCTCCGACTTTCTGCAGTCTCGGAACACGGTCCACCACATCCCCCGCCAAGTGGAAGCGATCCAGATCGTTCATGACCGTCATGTCGAACGGCGTTGAGGTTGTGCCCTCTTCCTTATAGCCGCGCACATGGAGATTGGCATGATTGTGGCGGCGATAGGTGAGGCGGTGAATCAACCAGGGATAGCCGTGATAGGCGAAGATAATCGGCTTATCCACCGTGAACATGGAATCGAAATCAACGTCGCAAAGGCCGTGCGGATGCTCGCTCGAAGGCTGAATGGTCATCAGATCGACCACATTCACCACCCGAATCCTGATATCGGGAAAATGCTGCCGCAAGAGATCGACCGCCGCCAAGGTCTCGAGCGTGGGCACGTCACCCGCGCAGGCCATCACGACATCGGGTTCGGCGCCGTTGTCTGTGCTGGCCCACTCCCAAATGCCGATCCCGGTGGTGCAATGTTCGATGGCCGACTCCATGTCCAGAAACTGCAATGCGGGTTGCTTGCCGGCGACGATCACATTGACATAGTGGCGGCTCCGCAGACAATGATCGGCAACGGAGAGCAGGCAGTTGGCATCGGGCGGAAGATAGACGCGGACGATGTCGGCTTTCTTATTCACCACGTGATCGATGAAGCCGGGATCCTGATGCGTGAATCCGTTGTGATCCTGCCGCCACACGTGAGAAGTCAACAGGTAGTTCAGCGACGCGATCGGACGCCTCCACGCAATCTCACGAGTCACCTTCAGCCACTTGGCGTGCTGGTTGAACATGGAATCGACGATGTGAATAAACGCTTCGTAACAGGAGAAGAAGCCATGCCGGCCGGTGAGCAGATAACCTTCCAGCCAGCCCTGGCACATGTGCTCGCTGAGCATCTCCAGTACTCGGCCGTGCCGCGAGAGATGTTCGTCCACCGGCAGAATCGGCTCCATCCATTGTTTCCCGGTAACCTCAAAAAGGGCGTCCAACCGGTTCGAAGCCGTCTCATCCGGGCCGAAGACGCGGAAGTTCTTGGCCTCCGCGTTCCGCTTCATCACGTCGCGCAAGAATCCGCCGAGCACGCGCGTGGCTTCCGCATTCTCAGTACCGGGCCTCGGGACGCTGACCGCATAATTGCGGAAGTCCGGCATGACCAAATCGCGCAACAGCAAGCCGCCGTTGGCATGCGGATTCGCTCCCATCCGGCGCTCACCCTTGGGAGCTAGTTCCGCGAGTTCCGAAAGCAATCTTCCCTTCTCGTCAAACAATTCCTCGGGACGATAACTGCGCAGCCAGTCCTCAAGAATCTTCACGTGTTCCGGCTTCGACTGCAGGTCGGCCACCGGCACCTGATGCGCGCGCCAGGTCCCCTCGATGGGCTTTCCGTCGACCACCTTTGGTCCCGTCCAACCCTTCGGGCTGCGCAAGATCACCATCGGCCACGCGGGGCGGCTCGATTCTCCGCCAGGGCCAGCGTTCTCTTGACGAGCGCTGTCTTGAATCGATCGAATTTCGTTCACGATGGTATCTAACGTTCCGGCCATGAGTTGATGCATCGCCTCGGGCTCGTGTCCTTCGACAAAGTACGGTTTCCAGCCATAGCCGGTGAAGAGATGGGTAAGCTCCTCATCGCTCATTCGGGCGAGCAGGGTCGGATTCGCGATCTTGTATCCGTTGAGGTGGAGGATCGGCAACACCGCACCGTCACCGACCGGGTCCAGAAACTTATTGCAATGCCAACTGGTGGCTAGCGGCCCCGTTTCCGCCTCGCCGTCCCCCACCACGCAACAGGCGACCAGGTCGGGGTTGTCGAACACCGCGCCGCAAGCGTGCATGATCGAATATCCCAGTTCCCCGCCTTCGTGGATGGAGCCGGGAGTTTCGGGCGCGGCGTGGCTCGGAATTCCTCCGGGGAAAGAAAACTGTTTGAACAGCCGCTGCATGCCTTCTTTGTTTTGAGGGATATTGGGATAAAACTCGCTGTAGGTGCCCTCCAGGTAGGTATTGGCGACCATTCCGGGACCGCCGTGGCCGGGGCCGGCTAAATAGACGACATTCAGATCGTATTTCTTAATCAGGCGATTGAAGTGGGCGTAGATGAAGTTCAGGCCGGGCGTGGTGCCAAAGTGTCCCAGGAGTCGCGGCTTGATGTGCTCGATCTTCAGGGGTTCGCGCAGAAGCGGATTTGCGTACAAATAAATCTGGCCGACCGAGAGATAGTTGGCGGCGCGCCAGTAGGCGTCAATCTTGCGCAGTTCTTCGGGCGCGAGGGGCTGGATGGAGACGGGATGCGGAGCGGGGGTCAATGTGGTTGAGGGAGTCATTGAATCCTGCCTTTCTATTGCCTGCAGGTCTTCTATCTTAGTTTCCTGGAGTCCCCTCCGCTAGCGCCCGAAAAGACATAGGACGCCAGAAAGCGGTCCCACCCTTTAACCCGCGCTTGATAATATGGCTTGGTAGGACAATCCGCTTCCATAAAATGAGGAATTGACGGGAAAGCGGTGCGGCCAAACGGTACTGCCTTCGTGATCCTCATCACCAGCCACTGTACCGCCGGTCATGGCCGCGGAGAGTCCCGGCATTGAAACTAGAGAGTCTAGATTGAGGACGGGAGGACGCCATGATGTTGTTATATCGTCTCGTTCGGATGATCGAGACCCGCTCCCAAGAGCTGGCCGCTTGCCTTCTTGATCGAGTTCAGAATTCGCGGTTTACCCAAACCTATCATCGGAACGTTCCTCCGGACGAACTGAAAGAACGGGTATACGAGATCTACCGTCATCTGGGGGAGTGGCTCATCGGGAAAGACAAACTCCACCTCGAGCAACGCTACCTGCAGATCGGGGCGCGGCGGGCCAGCCAGCAGGTGCCCGTAAGCGAAGTGATTTGGGTGATCGTTTTGACCAAGGGGAACCTGTGGGACTTCATCCGGACAGAAGCGGTTTTGGAAAGCCCCGCGGAAATACTCGGCGAAATGGAAATGCTGCAGCTACTCGAGCAGTTCTTTGATCGCGCTATCTACTATGCCGCGATCGGTTACGAACGGGCGCTGGCGGAACAACCTCTCCGGGACGCGAGCGCAGCTTCCAAGAAGGGATGATGGGTCGCGGACCGGGAAGTCCGGCAGTTACGAGTTGACCATATCTTCGAGGGCGGCTTTGTTGCGGATAATAAGATTTGCGCCCTTGAATTGCACCAGTTGTTTCCGCTTGAACTGCGAGAGCAAGCGGCTGACCGTTTCCCGCGTCGTGCCAATGATTTCGGCGATTTCCTCATGCGTCAGCGTCAGCTTCACCTGCGGAGGATCCCCGTTGCCCGCTGCGTTCGACCATCCCAGCAGTAATTTTGCGAATCTCTCGGACGGGGAGTTGGTAAGTCCCAGAGTGCGGATCCCTTCATACGCCGTGTAGTAATTACGGCTTAATTCCTCCGCCACTCGCAGCGCCACCACTCCATGTTCGCGCAAGAAGTGCAGCAAGGCATCCCGGGTTATGAAATTTGCCTGCCCGGGCTCGATCATCTCGGCCGTCACTTCGTAAGGCCGATTGGATATCGCGGCGCTCAGCCCCAGCACGTCTCCCGGCTCGGCGATCTTAGTGATCACCGTCCTGCCCTCCGACGACGACGTCGAAAGCTTCGCTTTCCCCGCGCACAGCACGAATACCCCGCGCGGCTGCTGCCCCTCGATAAACAGCATCGCGGATTTTGGATAGACCGCGGTGGACTTGATTTCATTCAGCCGCTGCACCGCGGCATCCGGCAGATGGCAGAACAAATGCTCCTCCCGCATGGGGCAGGCCAGGCAGTTGTCGAGGATGTCCAGCCCGTAGGGCGCACGCATTCGCCACCGCTCTCCGCGAAAATTGTATCACCGATCCCTCTGTGATCAGGATCACAAAAACCCGTGACTGCGAACATGGCCGGCAAACCCTTCTGCGAGGAGACTCTATACACCACGGGAGGCTTGGGGCGGCTGTACCGAGGACGGGTTTCCACCAGCACCGCAACCCCTGCCGGTCCCACGCCGGATCGAGGAGGATAAAAACACCATGACTACTGAAGAAGCACTTCGCTTTCGAGTCATTGCCTGGTGGGCCTCTGGCCGAACCGGCATTGCCAGGTCCAGTTCCGCGCCCAATGCCATCCATTTCACCTCGCCGCCTGCTTTTGGCGGCTTGGAAGGCAGGTGGACCCCTGAGGACTTGCTGCTGTGCGCGGTCGCCAGTTGCTATACCACTACCTTTCGGACACTCGCGGATAATTCCAAGCTTGCCTACACCGACCTGCAGGTGGAAGTGGAAAGCACCATCCGCAAGGCGGACACCGGCTATGCTTTTGGCGAAGTGCTGATTCGTGCCTATCTCATGATTCCGCGTGAAGAGGAACGGGAACGGGCCCTCAAGCTCTTGCAAAAGGCCAAGGAGAAGTGCCTCGTATCTCGCGCCCTCGCCGTCGAACAGACCTTCGAACCCCGTGTGCAAGTCGGTGAACATCGAGCGGAAGGTGGCCAACCGTTGGCAGTTTCCGGCAAAGAGGGCTATCAATGAAACCCGAGAGCATAACGCTTGTCGCGCGGGTCAGAGCGGCTCTATGACGTTGATAAGTTCGACCGAAGCTGATCTCGTGGGACGATCGCCGAATCCTAATGCTAATGCTGAAGTGACGCAGAAACTCCCAGAGCGATACAGCCTGGACGCAATGTTCGCTCCCAGTTCGGTGGCCGTCATCGGTGCCAGCAGTCGTCCCGGCACCGTGGGCCGAACCGTTCTGGAGAACCTGCTGCGCGGCAGCTTGCAACGGAAAGTGTATGCCGTTAACTCGAAGCATCCCGAAGTGCTCGGGCTCAACAGCTACAGCAGCATTCACGACGTCCCCCGACCGGTGGATTTGGCTGTCATTACCACTCCGGCAGCCACGGTCCCGCAGTTGGTCGGAGAGTGCGTGGATGCCGGCGTCAGGTCCGCGATCGTGATTTCCGCCGGATTCAGGGAGCGTGGCGCGGAAGGCGCTGCGCTCGAACGACAAATTCAAACCCACTTACGGCGCAGTTCCATGCGCCTGATTGGTCCCAACTGCCTGGGCATTATGAACCCGGCGCTCGGGTTGAATACCACGTTCGTAAAAGATCCGCCCAAGACGGGGAATGTCGCGTTCCTGAGTCAAAGTGGAGCGCTTCAGGTCGCGATCCTCGACTGGAGCGCCCGTGAACAAGTCGGATTCAGCGCCATCGTTTCCACCGGTTCGATGCTGGATGTGGGTTGGGGTGATTTGCTCGACCACTTTGGCGACGACCCCAACACCAAGAGCATCCTCATCTACATGGAATCCGTGGGAGACGCCCGGTCGTTCTTGTCCGCGGCCCGTGAAGTCGCCCTCACCAAGCCCATCATCGTGATCAAAGCCGGCCGCTCGGAAGCGGCCTCACGCGCCGCGGCATCGCACACGGGCGCCCTCACCGGCAGCGATGAAGTGCTGGATGCAGCCTTCCACCGCTCCGGAGTTTTGCGGGTGCACAATATCGCGGACCTGTTCTATATGGCGGAAGTGCTCAGCAAGCAACCCCGTCCCAAGGGTCCGCGGCTTACCATCCTCACCAATGCCGGCGGTCCCGCGGTCCTGGCCACGGACTCGCTGGTGGCCAATGGTGGAAAACTGGCCGAGCTTTCCCCGGAGAGTCTGCGGCGCTTGGACGAATTCCTCCCTGCCTATTGGAGTCATAACAATCCCATTGATGTTCTCGCCGATACCGATTCCGAGCGTTTTGCTCGCGCCCTCGAAATCGCTTCGCGAGACCCGAACAGCGACGGACTCCTGGTCATCCTTGTCCCGCAAGCCATGGCCGATCCCTTGCAGGTTGCCGAAAGCTTGAAGCCTTATGCCAAAAGCTATGGCAAGCCGGTGCTCGCCAGTTGGATGGGAGGGAACAGTGTTGCCGCCGGAGAAGCCGTCCTCATTGCGGCGGGCATCCCAACCTTTGCTTATCCGGACGCCGCCGCGCGAGCTTTCACGCACATGTGGCGATACACGTGCAACCTGCGCGGTCTCTACGAGACCCCCACACTGACCGAGCAATCTGAGCTCGGGAGCGCATCCCGGAATCAGGTCGACCAAATCATTCAGAACGTACGCAAGCAAGGCCGCGTTCTGCTCACCGAGTTGGAATCGAAGCAGTTGTTGTCGCTCTACGGCATCCCCACGGTTGAGACCCTGGCGGCGGCCAGCGAAGACGAAGCCGCCGCCCGGGCCTCGCAGCTTGGCTTTCCGGTCGTTTTGAAAGTCCTTTCCGAAACCATCACGCACAAGACAGATGTTGGCGGAGTCAAACTGAACTTGCCCGATGAAGCGGCGGTCCGCTCTGCCTATCGCGCCATCCAGTCTGCGGTTGCGGAGAAGGCCGGCCCGGGCCAGTTCTGCGGCGTAAGCGTGCAGCCGATGGTGAAGCTCGATGGCTACGAATTAATCCTCGGCAGCAGCGTCGACCCGCAATTTGGACCCGTCATCCTGTTCGGATCCGGCGGCCAGTTGGTCGAAGTCTATCGCGACCGTGCTCTGGCGCTTCCGCCATTGAACACGACCCTGGCCCAAAGAATGATGGAGCAGACCCGAATCTTCACCGCCCTGAAGGGAGTCCGCGGACGCAAGCCCGTCAACCTGGTGGCCCTCGAGAACCTGTTAATCCGCTTCAGTCAACTCGTGCTCGAGCAGCGCTGGATTGCGGAAATTGATATCAATCCCCTGCTCGCTTCCCCGGAGCGTCTGCTGGCCCTCGATGCCAGAGTCGTGCTGCACGGGCCCGCCGTGACCCTCGACCAGTTGCCCCAGCCCGCCATCCGTCCCTACCCCTTGCAGTACGTCTCGCCCTGGACCATGAATGACGGGACTCAGGTCACCATCCGCCCCATCCGGCCCGAAGACGAACCTCTGATCGCGAAGTTTCACGAAACGCTTTCCGATCGCAGCGTTTATTTGCGCTACTTCTGCACCATCAGCCTGAGCAGGCGAGTGGCGCATGAACGGCTGTTGCGTATCTGTTTCGGCGATTACGACCGCGAAATGGCGCTGGTCGCCGAACACACCGATCCCGCCACCGCGGAGCGCAGGATTCTGGGCGTAGGGCGCATGAACAAGCTTCACGGCAGGAGTGAAGCCGAAGTCGCGGCGCTCGTTTCCGATCGGTATCAGAAGCTGGGCCTGGGACATGAATTACTCCGCCGGGTCGTCCAGATTGCCCGTGATGAAAAGTTAAGCCTGGTGTCGGCGGAGATGTTGCCGGACAACATCGCCATGCAGGCCGTCTTCAGGCGCCTCGGTTTTCGTATTCGCGCGGATGAAGATCTAACTTCACTCCGCGCCACCTTGGAGCTCTAAACGTTTACGAACAATCCAGCCCCGGAGGGGCGACCGAGCTTAGCCCAGCGCTTCAGCGCTGGGAAAAGTGGAAGAAATGACTCCAGTCCCGGAGGGACGATCGAGTTCTCACGCACACTCTTCACCGTGGCGATGACTGGCTCGTTTTCAGTACCGGCTTAGCAGGCTGCGGAAGAACTCCGATTCTGACTTTGTTTTGAAGGGGCGCGGCTTCAGCCGCGTCGTAAGTATCGCAAAATCAGTACGGCTTTAGCCGCTGAGGGCCGCTACGGCATGCGGAACCTACTTCTTACTCGGCTTGCCAGAGGCCCAAGGCCAGAAGCGAGCAGCCAAAAGCGGCTTTTTCCCTTGGTGACGTGGATCACAGGTCTCCGTGAGCCGCGTTCCCGACAACCGCGCTCGCTTGCCGCATTCTGGTAGATGATCATTCCAGCAGTCCGTCGGGACCACCAGGAAATTCAGAAGGGGATGTCATGAAACGTAAGTTCAAGACCATGGACGGCAACGAAGCCGTCGCCAATGTCGCTTACCGCCTCAACGAAGTCATCGCCATTTACCCCATCACGCCATCCTCCAACATGGGCGAATGGGCCGATCAATGGGCGTCGGAAGCGGTCCCCAACATCTGGGGTACGGTTCCCCACGTGGCGGAACTGCAAAGCGAAGGCGGCGCCTCGGGAGCGGTTCATGGCGCGCTCCAGACCGGGGCCCTGGCCACGACCTTCACCGCGTCCCAAGGACTGCTGCTGATGATCCCGAACATGAACAAGATCGCCGGCGAACTCACGGCGACGGTATTTCACGTCAGTGCGCGCACCGTGGCCACCCATGCTCTCTCGATTTTCGGCGACCATTCCGACGTGATGATGTGCCGGACCACCGGATTCGCGCTGCTCTCCTCAAACTCCGTGCAAGAGGCCATGGACCTGGCGCTGATCGCCCATGCGGCCACTCTCGAAACCCGCATCCCCTTCGTGCATTTTTTCGACGGCTTCCGCACTTCGCATGAAGTCAACAAAATCGAGATGCTTACCGAAGACGACATGCACGCCCTCATCAACATGGATCGTGTCTTCGAGCACCGCCAGCGCGCGCTTTCTCCCGACCATCCCGTCCTCCGCGGCAGTGCACAAAATCCCGACGTTTACTTCCAGGCGCGGGAGGCGGGCAATCCTTACTATGACGCCTGCCCCGATAAGGTCCAGGCGATCATGGACAAGTTCTCTCAAGTCGTGGGCCGTTCCTATCACCTGTTCGACTACGTGGGCGCGCCCGATGCCGACCGCGTGATCGTCATGATGGGTTCGGGCGCCGACGCCGCCCACGAGACGGTGGACTATCTCAACAGCAAAGGCGAAAAAGTTGGCCTGCTGAAAGTCCGCCTCTACCGCCCCTTCTCCGTCCAGCGCTTCCTCGAAGCCCTTCCCGCA
>JBGPFV010000040.1:0-11965 GCA_041483535.1 Terriglobia bacterium
GGCGATGGGGGTCGCGTTCTACAGCCTGCTCTTTGGCCTCTCCTGGGGGAACCTCAGCCTGGTCGTACCGGCGTCGGCCTCGCTCACCTTTGTGGCGAATGCGCTGGCCGCGCGCATCTTCCTGCGCGAACGCGTAGGGCGACGGCGCTGGATTGCGGCCTTGCTGGTCGCCGGTGGCGTGGTGCTGATGGCGGTCTAAAGTTGGATCTAATACAATGCTTCGATGATTAACCTGAAGTCAGCACTGATAGCTGCATTAGCCATCGGGACCATGTGCCGTGCGGAGGACAAAGGCTATTGCCCTCTGTCACCGGCCCCAAACATAGCAGCCCCGAAAAAAGCCTCGCCTCCTGAATCCCCCGTAGCAGACAAGAAGTATCTAGGGACGGTGACATTACTGGTCGTAGTCAGTGACAAGGGTTACGTAGGCAGCACCCATGTGCTGCGCGGTCCCAGCAAGGAGTTCACGAAGCGTGCCGAAACAGCGGTCCGAGGGTGGCGCTTCGACCCAGCGCGGAAAGATGGTCACGCGGTGCCAGTGGTCATAACCGTCGATGTCACCTTCCACACTACCAGCACCGGGGAGGTCGTAAGCGATCCTCCTCAACCACAATCGTCCGTCTCATCCGATAAGGCGGGAAACAAGCCTGCTCAGTGACAATAGATTGCTGCCCAAGAAGTACATGCGTCTAATGAAGTTTTAGCTAACCGAACAGATCGACGGGAACTACAAGCGACTTCCCTTCTACGATCTGATCCTCCCTGGCGGATGCGACCTGGTCCAGTTCCGAACTTTCCTCCGAACTCTTCGCGGGCAGAATTGTCCCGAAAAAAGGAAACCGCTTACTCAACCGCAGCGCTTGAAGTCTTCCTTCCTCCAATTGTCTTCTGAACGATTCCGCATCCAATTCGCGGCGGGAAGACTTAACTCTGTCTACAAACGCCTGCAATCTCGCCAACTCCTTGATCAAGTCCGAGAGCATGTCTTTCCCCCCGGGACTCAACCGAACGAACTCCAGGCAAACTCCGGAGCGGCTCCGAATCGCCCTCACCTCGCCCAGAGCTCGGAACGAAGCGGCGTTGACGCGCACCACGACTTCCGCCCGCGCGCCGCAAGCAATCGGCAAAGTAGTATCGACGCAGCATCCGCCGAGGCTCAAGTCGCGGATCTTCCCCGGAAGGAAGATACCGTCTGACGGGAGGCAACTGATCGTCGCGTGACCGCCGCAGCTAAATCGCGGGCTACCGCGGCGATCGTCGTTGGCGCCCTTGCGCTCAGGCATCTTTATAAGATCGTGTGTTTGGAACAGATTCTTGAGAGAAGCATCACGGTAACCCAGGATTCGAAACTGAAGTAATAGAAGCGGTGAGGTCTCTTATCCGAACAGCTTCATCAAGCCACGCGGGGCCAAGTCGGAAACGAGAAAGCTGGCGCGTTTGCCGCTGGCGAATCGTGCCACCGCTTCCGCCGCCAGATATCCACTGCGAACCGCGCCCTCCATGGTGGCGGGCCAGCCGGTTGCGGTCCAATCGCCTGCCAGAAAGACTCGCGGCCATAGCGTCTCGGGCTTGGGACGATACTGGTCGATTCCCGGTCGCGGCGAATAGGTTGCGTGCACTTCCTTGATCACGGTCGATTTCAGCAGTTTCGCTGCGCGCGCGCCGGGAAAAAACTCCTGCGCTTCTTTCACCGCCAGGTCGACGATTTCCGCCTTCGACTTTTCCACCAGGCTCCGCGAACAGCTTACAACCAACTCGACGTAGCTGCCGTTGCCGTTCTCCCGAGCTTCGTCGCTGCGAGCGTCATGGTTCCGAGCATCAATGTTCCGAGCGTCAATGAGCCGCGATTTGTGAAACATCCACTGGATGGTGCGGTCGAGCAGGACGGCGTGATCGAGGCCGCTAATCTGCCGATCAAACCAGAGATGGATGCCGGTGATCGGTGACGTCGAGAACTGTCCGAGTGCCGCGGCCAAAGGCGCAGCGGACGGACTATCGGGCAACAGGCGCGCGACTCCGTCAAAAGGAACGGCCAGAACCAGATAGTCGAATTTCTGTTCCTGACCGTTCGTGGTCACATTTACGCCGAAGGCTTCCGCGCGAAACGACTCCACGCCGGCACGAAACTCGACCTCTCCGTCCCGGGCGCGGATGTAGTCTCCCGCGGTGCCATACAGTTCGGTGAGCGGCACGGTCGGAATTCCCATGCGCCCGGCGGCGGCCGATTTAAGAAACGATTCGCGCACCACTTGTGCCGCATAAGGGACGGAGACCCGATCGAGATCTTCGTTCAAGGCGCTCACCAGGATGGTCTTCCAGAAACGCTCGATGCCTTGCGCGGTTTGTCCGTGGCGTTTCAGCCAGTCGAGGAACGTCTCACCCCCATCCGCCGGAATGGAAGGAGCCAGCGCCGCCATGGCGCGGCCGATGGCCATCTTGTCGCGAAAATTCAAACAGTCGGCCCGGAGAAATGCCGGCGCGGTATGCAGCGGCGCCGGCAGCCGCGACGGGACAATCACAGATGCGCGTCCTCCAGGCTCGAGGAATGTCAGCTTCTCATACCAGCGGATCTTGTCCTGAACGCCCGTGCGCCGATAGAAATCGAGCAGATTGGTGCAGCAGCCGAGCAATACATGCTGGCAGTTGTCGACAATTTCTCCGGTACCGGGATGCTGATAAGAAGAAGCGCGCCCACCAAGATAGGGGCGGCGCTCAAACAACGTCACGCGAAAACCGGCTTCCGCCAGGGCGCATCCCGCGGCCAGGCCGGCCAACCCGCCTCCAGCGATAGCGACGGTAGAAGGCTGTGTCGTATTAGGGTAAATCGAGGGCGGCATCACAGCAGACGCTTCACGATTCCTTTTCCCATGACCGTAAGCTTTTCGGGAACCGTTAATCGGACGCGCGCACCGAAAACGTCGTACTGGTTCGCAGCAATCTTTTCGAGCAGGCGGCGATAAATGGTGATCAAGACCCACAGCGCGGGCTGACTGTCTTCATTCACCAGCGGAATCAACTCTTCGCCGGAGCGGTAGCAGTCGCGAGCCCGGTCGGCCTCCATCGCCAGCAGCGGGCGGATGCGGGCAACGTCCACTTGCGGCGCGGCCAGATCGGCGGCCGAGAGACCGTGCTGCGCCAAGTCTTCTTGCGGAAAATAAACCCGGCCCATGCCGACGTCTTCTTTGACATCGCGAATGATATTCGTAAGTTGAAAGGCGAGACCGCAGCGTTCGGCCAGCGCCTCGGCGGCGGGATCGCGATAGCCGAAGATTTTGATGCACACTAATCCCACCACCGACGCCACTCCGTAGCAATACTGGCGCAGCTCTTCAAACGTCTGGTAACGCGCGACCGCCGCCGCACCGGCAGCGGGCGCGGGTTGCCCGTGATCGAGATCCGCAGCCGTGCCGTAGGCTAACTGGTCGAGAAGACCAATGGGAATCTGGTAAGTACGTTGCGCATCGGTCAGTCCCAGCAGCACCGGGTCGTCGGTGGGCTGCGCCGCCAATGCGCGGTGGACTTTATCCAGCCATTCCTCCAGCCGGTGATTGCGATCCTCAGGGCTGAGCGCGACGTCGTCGGTAATATCGTCGCAGCTTCGCATGAAGGCGTACACCGCGCTCAACGCATTCCGTTTCCGTCGCGGAAGCACCGCAAACCCATAGTAGAAATTCTTGGCGGCGGAGCGGGCAATACTCCGGCAGACCGAGTACGCCATTTCGATCTGGGAAGCGGTCGGAGCAAATTGCGCGGGCGCATTTCCCGCGACCGTGCTCATCGCAGTTTCCCCAGCGCGGCACGCGCCACCAGCGCCAGTTTCCGCGTCTTGGAGATTGCGGGACGCCTGCCCAGCACGGCGTAATTCTGGCGCTCGATGGCGTTCAGGATTTCTTGCCCGCCGCGACTGAAGAGTTCGATATCGATGGCCAGTTCGCGGTTAACTTTCGCGATCAGCGGCAGGCCTTGCCGAAACCATTCCCGCGCGCGTTCGACTTCAAACTTGATCATCTCGCGGAACGCGCCAGTGTTTTCACGCTCGCGGATCGCGTTTTCACTCACCCCGAAACGGCGCAAGTCTTCGAGTGGAAGGTAAATTCGTCCTTTGGCAAAGTCCGCGCTCACGTCTTGCCAGAAGTTCGCGAGCTGCAACGCGGTACAGGTTTGGTCGGAAAGCAACTGGCGGTCGGAATCGCGATATCCGCATAGGTACAGCACCAGGTGGCCGACCGGATTCGCCGAATACCGGCAGTAGCCGAGCACATCGTTAAAGGTTTCGTAACGGGTGATACTTTGGTCCTGCCGGAAAGCAGTCAGCAAATCCGCGAATTCATGTTTCGGAATTTCAAACTTGCGCACGGTCTCGGCGAGCGCGACAAATACGGGATGCCGGGGATCACCGTCGTAGCACGCGTTGAGCTCCGTCTCCCACTGCTCGAGCAACTGTAAGGACGCGGCGGGGTTGCCCACCTCGTCGCCCAGATCGTCGGAGATGCGGCAATACGCATAGACGTTGAAGAAGTGCTGGCGCAGTCGCTCCGGAAGAAACCACGACGCGACCGAAAAATTCTCGTAGTGCGAGCGCGCCAGGCGGCGGCAATATTCACGCGCCTCGGCTTCCGAAGGCGCGTGCTCGGGGATGGCGTACTCCGGCGGCAGCGCTCTCCAGGCGGAGGCGAGCGGCACAGTCGAGGGATGGCTGGCAGCGGTTGTCATCGAAGCTCTTAATCCCACAGGACACAACGTGTTCGTGGAGAGCCGGACGTCCTCGCCCGGCGGACGGGCCAGACGCCCGTCGCTCCATCGTACGACTCATCACGCGGTCACGGCGCTTAGTGACCCGGGATAATCGCGGTCTTGATATCCCCGTTGCGGTTCAGCATGTGGCGGAGCACTTCCTGCAAACGGGAAAGCGGCGCTTCTCCGGTAATGTAGTCGTTGCCGCAAACTTTCTTCTCGGCAATCAAACCGAAGGCCCGGCGAACCGTCTCCGGCGTGTGATGAAAAGTCGCCTTCAACGTGATTTCCGAGTAATGCAGGCGGTTGGTATCCAATTCCACCTTGGTTCCCGCAGCACACCCTCCGAAGAAATTTACCGTGCCGCCCTTGCGCACCATTTGCACGGCCCACTCCCAGGCTTCCGGCCGGCCCACGGCTTCGATCGCCACATCGGCGCCGCGCCTCTCCGGGCTCAACTCACGCACCGCCTCGACCGGATCTTTCACCTTGGTAATCTGCACCACCTCGTGCGCGCCTTTTTTGCGCGCCAGGGAGACCTGCGAATCGCGCTTGACGACCGCAATCACATTGCAGCCGATGGCTTTCGCCACCTGCACAAACATCAGACCGATCGGCCCGCCGCCAATCACCGCAACCGTGTCGCCGATCTCAACTCCGGTTTCATGCAGGCCCCGGAGAACGCAAGCCAGCGGTTCGGTCATCGCGGCATCTTCGAAGCTCACATTCGAAGGCACGACAAGCATATTCGTTTCCACAATGCGGCGCGGAATCCGTATGTACTCGGCATACGCGCCATTATTGAACAGCAGATCTTCGCAGAGGTTTAACTGGTGCTTGGAGCAATAGAAGCACATGCCGCAGGGAGCCGAGTTGAGCGCGACCACCCGCATGCCCTTCTTGAAACCGCGCACGCCCTCACCAACCTGCTCGACCGTGCCGGCCAGTTCATGCCCGAACAACGCCGGAGGCACAATCATGCGCGCATGATAGCCGCGCTGGTACACCTTCAAATCCGTGCCGCAGGTCAGCGCCACGTGGACCTTGACCAGAACTTCGCCGTCGCCCACCAGCGGGATCGGCACTCTTTCAATCTTGACGTCTTCTTTGCCGTAAAGGACGGCAGCCGTCATCTTGCCAGTCACAGTTGATGTCCTTCCCACGCGCTCCCCGGCTGGATGACGATTTTCATCGAATCCGGTCGAGGATGGGCAGCCAGCTTCAGCGCTTCCACGCCGCCTTGCAGCGGGAAACGGTGGCTGATAAGCCGTTCCATATCCATTTCACGGTTCATGACGAACCGCACCGATTCCTCCTGCAATTCAACCGACGCACTGTAGGACCCAAGTAAAGCCTTTTCGTCCACGCACACTGCAGCCGGATCAATGGTGGCCTCGCCCCGCACCGTCTGCGCAAATAGCAACACCCGGCCTCCCGGACGTGCCGCATCCATGGCCGGCCGGATCAGGCCGCTCCCGCCGACTGCCAGGATCACAGCGTCAGCCCCGCGCCCCTCGGTCATTCCGCGCACCGTTTGTCCGGCGTCAGCCTGGGAAGCGTCAATTGTAAGTTTTAGGCCGAAGCTATTCGCTATTGTAAGCCTCGCCGGATACAAATCGGAAGTAATCACCCGAGCCCCCGCCCGCTTCGCCAGAATCGCAAGGATTAGACCAATCGGACCCTGCCCAATCACCAGCACGGTCTCCCCCGCCTGCAAACGAAGCGTCTCAATCCCTTTGAGGCAGGTGTTCACCGGCTCGACAAAACAGGCCTGCTCGAAGCTGACGCCCTCCGGAATGCGCACCGTTCCCTTCTCCACAATCCAGTCCATTACCCGGACGTACTCCGCGAATCCTCCGCCCGACGGCTCGAACCCGGCCGTGCATCCGACCCTCTTGTAAGTAGCGCACTGCGCGAAGGTCTTCTGGCGGCAGTAATAGCATTCTCTGCAGGGGATGTGATGAAACACCACCACGCGATCGCCGACGCTGAACTTTCGAACGCCTTCCCCCACCTTCGCAACCACACCCGCAGTTTCGTGGCCAAAAATACGCGGCGCGGAGTGCGAACCGGTCGCAATCTTCTTCAGATCGGTGCCGCAGATCCCGCAGGTGTGGACCCGAACCAGAATCTCTCCCGACCCGATTTCAGGCACCGGCACTTCTTCCAGCCGGACATCGTTCACGCCGCGATACACAGCGGCCCGCATGGTGGAAGGAATCTCGCGCCTTTCGCTTTCAACAGCTAATGTTGAAGATCGTGCAATTGCCATAGCAGACTCTATTTTCCCTATCGATTCCCAATGCCAGCCCCTGTAGAGACGCGGCTTGCCGCGTCTCCGGCGGCGGAAGAGACGGGGCAAGCCCCGTCTCTACAGGAGGAAGAACTTAAAACCGGTCGCCCTAGGTAACTCGCAAGCGCGCCGCAAAGAGCCTGACTTGCCTTGGCACTGTTCCGCGCCAGAGCCATAGTAGTCCTCCAAAGCCACGGGCGCAGCGCCACATGACACGCAAACCTCACGGAGTGAAACCTCCCGTCGCCCGCCACAAAACGATCCATTGCCGGCAGGCTGAAATCGGCAGCGTCGGAGATGGCTTTTAAAGCTCCGAACTCCACTCCCCGCGCCTCGGCGCCTTGCGCCACGGCTGCGGCCTCCATGTCCACCGCCGTTGCGCCATAAGCTTTGCGGAGTCGAAGTTTCTGCTCCTTGCCCGCCACGGTTGCGGAACTCACCAGGATTCCCTCACCCGAGCCGACTTCTGTCCGAGCACCGTCGGCGGCGTTGATCACCGTGCGCGGCTCAAGAACGTGCCCGACCTGCAGCGAACCATCCAGCGCTCCGGCAAAGCCAACCGAGAGCACCCGCACCGGGCTCACTTCCCGAATCACCGCCTCGGTAGCGCGGCGCGCGGCTTCCGCCCCAATTCCACCGCATACCAATACCGCGTCGCCATCTTCAAAAAGACGATAGCGCCGCCCACCCTGCTCGATCGTCCTGACCTTCCAGCTTCGGATCAGCGGTCGCACCTCTCGCTCCATCGCGGCGATGATCGCGATCCTAGACATATCCGTTGCTGCGAAACCAATCCACCGACCGCCGCAGCGCTCCCTCTACTGGAACCGTCCGCCAGCCCAGTTCCCGTTCCGCTTTCGCCGAACTCACAAACATCATCTTCCGTCCCATGCGCACCGCGTCAATCGTCGCGCGCGGCTCGCGTCCCAATAGCCGGCCGGTCACCAACTCGTCGACGACCCCCGCTGCCAACGCAAAGAAGTACGGCAGCTTCACCGTCGGCGACTTCAGGCCCGTGATCGCGGCCAGCCGGTCCAGAATCTGCTTCAGCGTAAGATTCTCGCCGCCCAGAATGTAGCGCTCGCCCGATCTTCCCTTCTCCAACGCCTGAATATGACCGCGTGCGCATTCCGTCGCATCCACCAGGTTCAAGCCCGTTTCCACGTACGCCGGAAACTTTCGCTTCAGGAAATCCACGACGATTCGTCCCGTCGGAGTCGGCTTGATATCGCGCTCTCCGATCGGCGTCGTGGGATTCACTACCACCACATCCGCTCCTGATCTCGCTGCCTTGACCGCTACTTGCTCCGCCATGAACTTCGAACGCTTGTAGTGCCCGATCATGTCCTCGATGCCGACCGGACTCTGTTCATCGGCTACGTTCCCGTGGCTCGAAGTGATGCTCGCACTGAAGCCCATGGTCGCTACACTCGACGTGTACACGACGCGCCGTACGCCTTGTTTCCGCGCCGCTTCCAGGACCAACCGCGTACCCTCGACGTTCGAGCGATACATCTCGGCGGGATCACGCACCCACAGTCGATAGTCCGCCGCAACGTGAAAGAGCGCGTGGCAGCCGGAAAGCGACTTCTCAATCGAAGCCGGGTCGCGCAAATCGCCGATCACCCGATCCGCGTTCAGGCCCTCAAGGTTGCGCACATCGCTGGTCGGCCGCACCAGCAGCCGCAACTCGGCTCCCTGTTCCGCCAGGACGCGCGCAACATGGCTGCCCAGAAATCCGGTAGCGCCGGTAACGAAAGCCTTCAAACCCGGTTCTCAGTTCTCAGTTGTCAGTTGTCAGTAGGAACAGCAGTCTATGTGCAGCAATTGACCTTAGGTTTCACTGAAGACTGATAACTGATAACTGACAGCTAGTCTCCGCCCTTCTCCGCCATCACCTTCGAATAGGTCGTGAGCGCGATCAGCGGGAAATACTGGCGGTATAGGTGGTACATCAGATAGAACACCCGCGGGAAGCCGGTTCCGGTGTAGAAAGGCTCGCCCCACGAACCGTCTCTCTTCTGCGTGCGCAAAAGATACGCCATGCCGCGGGCCACGCATTCGCTGCGCGTGTCGCCGACCGCCAGCAGCCCCATGATGGCCCACGCCGTCTGCGAAGCCGTGCTGTCGCCCTGCCCGCGAAGGTTGGGATCGTCATACGACCCCACCGTCTCGCCCCAGCCGCCATCGGCATTCTGCACCGAACGCAGCCACTCTGCCGCCTGCTGGACCATGGGTTCGTTACGGTCCACCGCCATCGCTTCCAGTCCGCGCAATACCTGCATCGTGCCGTAGATGTAGTTCACGCCCCAGCGTCCGAACCAGCTTCCGTCCGGTTCCTGCTCTTGGCGAATAAACTTGATGGCCCGCTTCACCGCGGGATGGTTCTGGTCGTAGCCATAGGCTGCAAGACACTCCAGAATCCGCCCCGTAATGTCAACCGTTGCAGGATCAAGCATGGCGTTGTGATCGGCAAAGGGCACGTGCTGGAACACCATGCGGTCATTGTCTTTGTCGAACGAAGCCCAGCCACCGTTCTTGCACTGCATGGACAAAACCCAATCGATCGCGCGCTGCACCGACTCGCTCTGATAGCGCCCGTTCGGATGTTCCACCCGGCTCAGCGCCAGGCACACCATGGCCGTGTCGTCCACATCGGGATAGAACTCGTTGTTGAACTCGAAATACCAACCGCCCGGCTCGCCCTTCGGATTCTTGATCTTCCAGTCTCCAGGCTTGCGCACCTGCTTCTGCAGCATCCAGTCCGCGCACTTCACCAGGCGCGGATCCGTCGCCGGAACCCCCGCTTCGCCCAGGGCAAACAGCGCGTATGCGGTATCCCACACCGGAGACATGCAGGGCTGCATGCGGAAAGTATCACCCTCCTCGATCCCCAGCTTCTCAAACTCATCCAGCGCCCGAATGACCTGGGGATCGTCGACCGAATACCCCAGGCAGCGCATCGCGATAATGGAGTTCATGATCGACGGAAAAATCCCCGCCAATCCATCGCTCATCTCGAAGCGCTCCAGCATCCACTTCTCGGCCTTTCTCAGAGCCAGCGAGCGCAGCGGACGGATGTGCACACGCTCGGCCCAGTGGGTAATCCGATCCAGCACCAAGAAGAAATTGCGCCAGGAAATCCGCTTCTTCGCCCAGTGCAGATGCATGCGCGACTTGTCGCGCCCGCCCACAAAAAGCTCTTCCACCCCCATTTCGTCGGGAATTTTCTTAAACGGCTTCTTGGCGTAGCAAATCGAAAGCGGCACCAAGATGGCGCGCGACCACGAAGAAATTTCGTAGATGTTGAACCAGAACCAGTTGGGGAAGAGCACGATCTCCGGCGGAACCGCGGGAACCGCGTCGTAGTCGTACTGCCCAAAAAAGCAGAGATAGATCTTGGTGAATGTATTGACTTCGGTTACGCCGCCCATGGCAAGAATCTTCTTGCGGGCGCGCGCCAGTGCCGGATGATCCGCCGTACATCCGGCCAGCTTCAGTCCGAAGTAGGCCTTCACCGAAGCGCCGATGTGGGACGGGCCGCCAGCGTGGGTGCTCCAGCCCCCGTCTTCATTCTGGTGCTTCAGAATGTAACCAGCGGCCTTGTCGAAGCGTTCCTGGCTCCCCGTGCCGAGCAGGGCGTGGAGAAGAATGTAATCGGATTCGAGGGTAGTATCGGCTTCCAGTTCTCCGCACCAGTAACCTTCTTCGTGCTGCTGCGAGAAAAGATACTGGCGAGCCGCATCGACGGCCACCGCGACCCGGCTCTCCAGGTCGTCAATCTTTCCAAATCGCATTTGCGGGGCCCCCAGCACGCCCGGGTTTGGCGTGCTGGGGTGGGGCACAGAGGCCGAACTGAAAGGGGAGGATTCTTCCATCTACGACTCCACGGCGATGGCCGGGGCCGCGGCGATCGTTTCCACGATCTCCGGCGGCAATCCGAAACGAACATTCTCCGGCATGATTTCCAACTCCTGCACGTCGCCAAAGCCCTTTCCCGCCAGGTACTGCACCACTTCCTGCACCAGATGTTCCGGAGCCGATGCTCCCGCGGTCAGGGCCACCGTCTTCACGCCATTCAACCACTGCGGCCGAATATTGCGGCAGTCATCGATTAGATGCGCCTCGGTGCCCAAACTGCGAGCCACTTCCACCAACCGTTTGGAGTTTGAACTATTGTCGGAGCCAACCACCAGCAGCAAATCCGCGTCAGACGCCACGTGCTTGACGGCAACCTGCCGGTTTTCCGTGGCATAGCAGATGTCCTGCGCCGCCGGGCCCTTGATGTTCGGGAAGCGCTCGCGCAGCGCGGCGATAATGTCGCGCGTCTCATCCAGACTAAGAGTAGTCTGCGTCAGGTAGGCCACGCGATTCGGGTCGGGTAAGGTCACCGACGCCACTTCCGCGGGCGACCCTACGACCTGAGTCACCGCGGGAGCCTCGCCGAGCGTGCCAATCACCTCGTCGTGATCGCGGTGGCCGATCAGGATCAGCGAATAGCCTTCCTTCGCGAATTTCACCGCCTCCACGTGCACCTTGGTGACCAGCGGACACGTGGCATCGATCACCCGCAGTTGCCGCAGTTTGCTGCGCTCGCGCACTTCCGGAGAAACGCCGTGGGCGCTGTAGATGACGCGCTCACCCTCCGGCACTTCATCCACGCCATCGACAAAAATGGCGCCCTTCTGCTGCAATTCTTCCACCACAAAGCGGTTGTGGACAATTTCCTTGCGCACATAGATCGGCGGCCCAAACGCCTCCAGCGCAATCCGGACAATGTCAATCGCCCGCACCACCCCGGCGCAGAATCCCCGCGGCTTCAAGAGCAATAAGGTCTTCGTGTGCAAATTCCCGGTCTCAGACAAGCTGCATCCCCCACCCACTAGGGTACACTTCTTCTTTGGAAACGATGCTCTAAGGGTATCGAAAGATGCACCC
>JBGPFV010000041.1:0-11908 GCA_041483535.1 Terriglobia bacterium
GCCTGCAGTGCGGCGCTCAGCCAAAGAATCGAGAGAAGGTATTTCATCGGGTCCCCGGTTAGTAGGTAGGTAAGATGAGCATAAGTGAAAGGCGTTCTGGAGGGTATGGCTATCTCGTGGAATTGACGCCACTTTGGTAAGAGTTACTGCGCGATCCAGAATAGTTACTTGCGGTACCGATTATAGTTACCGCGAGTGGCCCGCTTTTCGACAAGCGAGAACAGTGGTCACCCTCGTTTTCTCTCTGCTAACACTGGAATGTGTTTTTATAAGCCGGTTTCGGAGGGGATGGGCAGTTGCCTCAGGGCCGGCTCTAAAGCCGTGTCTTTCCCAAGAACCTTTCTACAACCTATGGATCAAATAGGCTCGAAGTACCGGTCGGGGTGTGGGTTTTGCCACCCCGTAGTTTTTACATCGTTGTTACATTTGAAGCCCGGTTCTTCTTGACAATCCGATTTCAGAGTAGCAAGCTTCCCCGCACAATCCGGCCGAAGTTCCCAGGAGGAACAACATGATCACCCCAGCCCTACGCATTTTCCTTGTTTCAACCTTGCTGGCGCTCCCGGTTGCGGCAGCAAACAACGAGTCTAACGACGCTCCAAAGGGTCACAATGAATGGACCGTTGCCCAACTCCAGGCGGAGATGGCCGCCGGCAAACTCACCTCGGAAGATCTGACCAGAGAATACATCGCCCGCATCATCGCGCTCGACCAGAACGGTCCGGGGGTCAATGCGGTGATCGAGCTCAACCCCGGCGCGCTGGAGATGGCGCGCAACGCCGACAAGCTGCGCAAGCGCGGCATCGTGCTCGGGCCCTTGCACGGAATCCCGGTGCTGGTCAAAGACAACGTCGACACCGGCGACAAGATGCAGACCACAGCGGGTTCGTTCGCGTTGCTCGGAAAGCCGGCCGTTCAAGACTCCACGGTTGCGGCCAACTTGCGCGCGGGTGGCGCCGTGATCCTGGGGAAGACGAACCTGTCGGAGTGGGCAAACTTCCGCTCCTTCGAATCCGTCAGCGGGTGGTCGGGTCGCGGCGGACAAACGAACAATCCTTACGGCATCAATCGCAATCCATGCGGCTCCAGTTCGGGCTCGGCCGCGGCGGCGTCGGCGAATTTTGCCACCGTTTCGTTCGGGACGGAGACGGATGGCAGCATCGTGTGTCCGGCGAACGTCAATGGCGTGGTGGGCATCAAGCCGACGGTGGGCCTTACCAGCCGCGCCGGCATCGTGCCGATTTCGCACGTGCAAGACACGTTTGGCCCACATGGTCGGACTGTAGCGGATGCGGCCGCAGCCCTGGGCGTGGTGCAGAGCCGCACCTTCGATGGCCGCGATGCGGCGACCGGTGGCGTTCCGCTGGGATGGCAGGGGCGGTTCACGCGTCCGACGAACATCCCCACGGACTATACGCAATTCCTCGACCCGCACGGCCTGCAGGGTGCAAGGCTGGGCCTGACGCGGATCGGATTGGGCGGATTTGACCCGTTTGTCCCAACGCCGCAGCCGGTGGTGGACGCGTTCGAAGCGGCTTTCCAGGCGCTCACGGATGCGGGCGCGACCGTCATTGACCTGGATGCCGCGGGCTTCACATTCCCCAACGGCGGCTCGGGCCCCGGTGAGTTCCTGATCTTGTGCTTCGATTTCAGAAATGACGTGCAAGCTTACTTTGCCACGCGCGTCGGGGTTCCCATGGCCGGCAAGACTTTGAACGACGCCATTGCGTTCAATAATGCCCATGCCGATGTCGAGATGCCGTTCTTTAATCAGGACATCTGGGATCTAATCGCTGCGATGGCGACGGGCCCGAACGACCCACAGCCGATTTTTGGCGGGATGACCTACAATCAGGCGCTTGCCGCTGACCATGACTTTGGGGTGGACGGCATCGACGCCGCGCTGAGCCAGTTCAATCTCGACGCCGTGGTCACTGCTACCGACAACCCGGCGTGGGCCACCGACTTGATCTTTGGAGACCACTTTATTTTTGGTTCGTCGGGCCTGGCGGCGCCGGAGGGTTATCCGATCGTGCAAGTGCCGGCGGCCATGGTGTTCGGAGCGCCGATGGGAATCAGCTTTTTCGGGACAGCGTTCAGCGAGCCGACCTTGATCAAGCTGGCCTCCGGCTTCGAGGCGGCAACGCAGGTGCGCGCACACAACCTGCCCACGTTTGCCCCGACGGTTCCATTCAACAACATCGCGGGCACGACGTTGCTGCCACCGCATCAGCGCAGTGCGGCGCTGGGACGCAGCCGAACCCAACCGACGGCGCCGTCCAGGGCAAACCCGCAGCCAGGGAAAGAGCTCAGGAAGCCGCACGCCTTGTGATTCTGTCTGGAGTTGGTGAGCGTACCCGCCCAAGCTTTGCTTGGGCGGTTTTTTTGTCGCAACGTCCCAGTTCTGGACCCGCGTTTGTGTTTCTGATCACAGACTCCTGCGCGCCGATGCGGTAGAAATAAACCTCAGCATTCGGGATGCGGAGGATGACACATGGCAACTCAGCGTGCGTCGCTCGAAACCATCGAGGGGTTCCTGGCTCAGAAACGCATTGCGATGGCGGGAATCTCGCGAAATCCTGCGAATTTCAGCGTGAAACTGTTCGAAGACCTCTGCCACCGCGGGTATGACGTGGTTCCCGTAAATCCCAACACGGCGGAGGTCCAAGGCCGACGGTGCTTTGCCCGCATGCAGGATGTCCAGCCTCCGGCCGGGGCAGCGTTGCTGATGACTTCCCCCGAGGCAACCGAAACCGTTGTGAGAGACTGCGCCGAGGCGGGCATACGACGAGTCTGGATGTACCAGGCGACCGGCCAGGGCTCCGTCAGCGCGAAGGCGGTTGCGTTCTGCCGCGAGCAAGGGATGCAGGTGGTTCCGGGAGAGTGTCCGTTTATGTTTCTACCGGACACAGCAGGCATCCATCACTTTCACGGATTTATCCGCAAGATCACCGGCAGATATCCGCGGCGCGCGTCGGAGTCAAAGCCCGCCACACGTTAAGGGGTCTCGGTCGCCGGAACCCAATTGCGGCGCTCCAGAAAGGTGGGGGGCTCGTACGTACGTCCCTTGGCCAGTCGATTTTCCTCTCGGCGCGTGGACCACAACAAGATCGGGCCCAGCGATGCGGCTGCGAGGCGGGCGAGGACCGGGGATTCCTTCTCGACTTCGCGGCGCAGCTTGTGAATCTGCTCGCTCACGCTGCGATTGACCTTCCTGAATTCTCGTTCCATCGCCCAAAGCGCCGCATTGTAGGCGCCGTTGAGCTTCTTCACTTCTCGCGAAAAGCGCTCCCGGACGCGCGGGTCGGGATAGTCCTTGTAGCGTCGCCAGCCCTGGAGGATGGTCTGGCACATGCGATAAAGACTCGGTCCGTTCCGCTCGAAATCGCGCCAGAAAGCCCAGTCCAAAAACCTCTTGGAATCCTCGCGAGAAATGGCGGCGTGCTGGAAGTTGAACTTGAACTGGCCATGAACATCGGCGAAGTCAACGTCCGGCAGCAGACGGCCCTGATCGGCCATCTCCTGGTAAAGCGGCGTGCCCGGAACCGGCGTGTAGAGCATGAACTGGTGAAAGTCGGTCTGGTGGGCGATCGCCGATTCGATTTCCTCGGCGATGTTGTCGGGCGTGTGGTGCTCGAGTCCGATGATGGTCGAGCCCTGCACTCTGATGCCGTGCTCGCGAAGCTCGCGCGTGAGTTGCCGAACGTCATTACCATGGAGCTTGCTATAGCCGGCCTTGGGAGATTCCAAACCCATCCACACCCAGGAAACGCCGAGTTCGACCAGTTCCAGCATGGTGTATTTTCGAATCGCATTGGCGGAAGCAAAGACGGAAAGCTCCCAGCTCTTGCCCGCCTGCTTCATGAGCTCCAGCAGGCGCATGGCGCGGGTCCGGTGCAGCAGGAAGTTTTCGTCCATCACAAAGAAGGAATGTACTTTGAGTTCGGCTTCGATCCCGCACATCACCTCGAACAGTTCATCGCCGGTCTCGTAAAAATTGACAAACTTTCCCTTGCCGCCAAAAAAAGCTGACGTGGTACAGAAGTTGCATCCCATGGGACAGCCCACCGACGGGATGATGGTGGCTGCCGTCCCACCCTTCCGCTCCGGAAGCAGCATTCCCATGATGCGCGTCCGCAGACCGGAAACAATGGCGGGATGGCGGATCGGCGCCTTCTCGTCTTCTCCCAGGTACCGGCGCATCCAGGAGATGCCTTCTCCGCGCACGATGTGATCGGCGTCGACCATGGTTTCCACGCCGGGAATGGCGGCCACGTGTCCGCCCACTATGATCGTCGAATCCGGCGATAGTTCTCGCACCATGCGGCACATCTCGCGCACCTTGCCCACGTTCACAATGATTCCGGAGATGCCTACGACGTCGTAGTGGTTCGTGGTCAATTCCCGGGCAAAAGCTTCGCGGGTGGGAAAATCGAGCACGCTGCACGGCGCCGAAATATTTTCCTGAATCATCATGATGCCCCAGGAGCGATGGAACATGCGCAGCGAGAAGCTGCCTTGCGCGCGCGTGACCTGGTTGTGATAGAGCTCCATCGGATTGATGGATCGGCTGCCAAATTCGTCGTCCTGAGCATAAGGCCCGAACACCGAACTCAACAGAATGCGAGCGTGACTCGCCTTGGGGTGAACTTGGATGGGATTCATAGATTCGTTACTTGAAGGATAAGTACTCGGCAGGGTTCTTCGCGGTGATCGTGGTTACATTACAAAACTATTACGTGCCGTGTTGCACGCGCATCTCCACGCCGAAAAAAACTTTAGTTTGGTATCTTCCGCGGTAAGGGCTTGTCCAGAGCAGCTCGCAGAGATTCGAGAGCGCGCTTTTGATAGGGCTCCGCGTCCTTGCGCGTGAACACCGGAGTCACCGTTTGAACATAACTTCGTGCTGCATCGTAGTTGCCGCGGCGATAGGCGATTTCGGCCTTTGCCAGGGTTGCGTTTGCGCCCCAATCAGGATCTCCGGTGAGCTGTGCGAGTGCCGGTACGTTGATTTGCTGCAGGAGGGTCGATGCTTCGTCCAATTTACCCAGGAGAATCAGGCAACTCGCCAAAGGATATGCGGCGCCCCCGGTGAGACCGGCCGCCGGTCCAAAAGCTTTCACCGATGCCGCATAGGACTGGCGCGCATTGGATTCACCTTCGCGATAGCGCCCTGCCCGACATTGGGCTAGAGACGCGTCGGTGAGTGTGGCAATGGCGAAGAACGAAAGCGGCCCCTGCTTGCGAACCGCCAGTTCGTGGATGGCAAAATCGTCGCGGATGGCATCGTCCCAACGCCCAAGGCTGCCTTCGGACTGCGCCCGCGTGGTCAGCAACTGCATGGTCAGTTCGTGGTCCGCGCCCAGCCTTGACACAAACTCTGGATAGATGGCGGTTGCTTCCTTGATCGCTTCCTCGTGTTTGTTCTGAATCATGAAGGCCTGGGCCAGATTCAGGCGCACCCGCAGAACATTCGGACTGTCCGGACCCGCTACGCGCGTGAAGGCAACGATGAGTTCGCGAAATAGTTGCTCCGCCTTCGCTCCCTCGCCCAGGCGGATGTGGGAAAATGCCAGCCTTTGCTTGAAGGTCAGGCGCGCGCTTTCGTCGAATTCGGGAAGACCTTCCGACTTGTCCACTGCCGCCTGGAAGTTCTCTGCCGCGGACTTGGCGTTGTTCTCAATGAGTGCGACCATTCCGCGTGCCGAGGCTAGCCAGACCGGCAGGTCAGGTCGCGGATGCGGAAGCTTTGCGATCAGCGCTTCTTGCTGTCCGAGAATGGACTTGGCGAATGGAAGCGAGCCATTCTCGTAACTCCGCGCCTCCAGGGTTACCCGTTGCAGCTGAACAATGATGGCGTCTTCTGACAGTTCGCCATCCACCTGTTTGAAAAGCGCGGCGGCGCGGTCGTACTCCTGTCGAGCGTCGGGATAGTCCGTGCGGTTATCGCAAGCTCGGGCAATGGTTTGGTGGAGACGCGCGGCGACCAGCGGTTCATCCTTGAATTGACGGTCGATACTGGGCGACGCTTGCTTGATCGCATCCATCAACAATTCGCCAGCTTTGCCGCTCGCAAAGGGATTGCTGCGCCCCAGCAGATCGTCCGAGAGAAACCGGTTGATGGAACCGGCAATCGCGGTCTGGCGGTTGGCAATGTCGCGTTCGCGAACGGCCTTTCGATACAGCGTGAAGCTCAATCCCAAACCGACTGCCAAGGCAATGACGGCCAGCGCGACCCAGGGACGCCGCGCCCGGGCCTCGGCCAGCCTGCGCTCCGCAATCTGGGCTCGAAGTTTCGCCGTTTCCAGTTCGTCGCGCTGGATGCGGCGTTGCTCCAGCATCAGCAGGCGTTCGACAAGATCCGCTGCGCTGTTAAGCCGCTTGGCCGGATCGCCGCACGCCGCATCCGCAATATCTTCGCGGAGCAACGGATCTTGAATCTCCGCTTCCCAGCCCGGCGCCAGCGGCTTGCGGAAATCGCCGATCGCCAACTGGTAGAGCATGACGCCGAGAGCATAAACATCGGCACTGGCGCTGGGAGATTGCCCGGCCAGGACTTCGGGCGCAAGGTACATCAGGGTGCCGGTTAACGACTGGGCATCCAGCGAGGTGGTCTGCGTAAATCCCAGGTTCGTGATTCCCAAGGCGTGCAGCCGCGACGGATCGAACAGAGACGCGCTGCCAAAATCCGCGATTTTGATCTGCCAGCCACCCTGCGCGCCCGGCACCACCAGAATGTTGGCCGGCTTCAAGTCTTTATGAAGCACGCCCAGGTCGTGCGCGGCCGCCACGGCCTGGGCAATATCAATCAGAAGATGCAGCCGGGCTTCGAGCGTGATTTTGCTGAGTCCACCCTGCGCCGCCGCCCATTCCGCCAGGTTTGGCCCGGCATACTCGCTTTCGAGAAAGAACGGAGGCGTCTCGAAATTCCATTCCAGGATGCGGACAAATTCCGGCTGGTCGCCCAACGATTCCCGCAAGAAACGTGAAACCGTGATCTCTCGTTTTAGACCTTTTAAGCGCGCCCCGTCCGCCGCGAACTTGAACACCCGTGGTTCGTGAGTCTTGGGATTTTCGGCGAGCCACACTTCGCTCGATCCGGAGATGTCCATGGGGCGCGCGAGCCGCCACTGCTCTCGTCCGGGAACGGCGTCACCCGCTTTAAAGCCAAGCTCGGGCCCCGCTGCCGCCGCCACCGCTTTGCAATAGACCGGCACCGCCAGGCGATAGCCGACGCGAGGAACCGTAACAATCGCAGGATGATCCTCGTCTCCCATGGCCTTGCGCAGCTTCGAGACGGCCGTTGCCAACGATCCGTCCACTACCATCACATCGGGCCAGACGGCCTCCAGTAATTCTTCCTTGGTCACGACCTCGCCGGCATGGAGAAGCAGTTGCAGCAGAATGTCCAGCGGCTTCGCTTCCAGGTCTACCGCCCGGCCCTTGACCCGCAACTCGCGTCCAAGTTCGTCAAGTTCGTAGTCCGCGAACCGCCATAGGCGAGCGGAAGTCTCTGCAACACCCCGTGCAGATCCTTTGTTATTCATAGACCTAGCCACGCTTTAGAGTTCTTAAGAATTCCGTCAGGACATGCAGCGGGGGATCGTGCAGACTGTCGCCCAACGGCCCCTGGTAAGTGGGGATATTGTGCCACGAACCGGTCGGCTGAGCACGCAATTTGTGTACGAGGATGCCCGGGCTGGGGGTCAGACTGGGAAGGGTCGGGCCCCCCCGGGCGCCCGCCAACTGCGCCGTGGGGATTCTGAGGATTCTAAATGATGCAAAACATTCACCTTGACCCGGCCCCTTGCCGGAAAGGTAATTCCGGCCTTCGGCCCGAAGCGTCTCCCCCCGAGCAGCCAATCCGGCGAGGTCTTTTATTCGCAAACCATCCACCCGAATTTCGTTTGGAGGAGAGTCGATATGAAACACCGTGGAGCCGTACTTTCGATGATCGCAGTGGCGCTGCTGTCTGCCGTGGCCGCAACCGCTCAAACCTATACGTTGCTGCACACCTACCCAATCGGCGCTGGCGCGTATAGCGGTATCGCAGCGCCCCAGGTGATGGCGCAGGGCCGCGACGGCGACCTGTACAGCACCATTTCCAACGATGGAACTAAGAACGTTGGCACGGTGTACAAGATCACTACTGCCGGGGCGTTGACCACCGTCTACAACTTCTGCTCCCTGACCTCGTGTACGGATGGCTCCTACCCGCAGGGCGGCGTGACGCTGGGCTTCGATGGGAACTTCTACGGGACGACCCAAGGCGGCGGGACGCACGCGGCCGGCACGGTGTTCAAGGTCACGCCCACCGGAACCTTGGCGACGCTGTGGAATTTTGCCAACGGCACCGATGACAGCGTCCCTTCCTACACGACTTTGCAGGGGCAGGACGGCAACATGTACGGTGTTTCTATCGGCCAGTACAACACGCAGTACGGAGCATTCTTCAAGGTCTCTGCCTCAGGTGTATTTAAGGCGCTTCGCGACTTCAACTACGCCAACGGCGACGACCCCAACCTTCCGACGCAGGGCACCGACGGCAACTTTTATGGCACCACGCAATTTGGTGGGGACCCGACCTGCAAGTGCGGGGTGGTGTACAAGGCGACGGCAGCCGGGACGATCACCGTGCTCCACGCCTTCAAAGGGTATCCCACCGACGGATACCGGCCGTACGGAATTCTGGTTCAGGGCACCGACGGCAATTTCTACGGCACAACGTATCAAGGCGGCGCCCACAACGGAGGTTCTGTCTTCAAAATTACTCCTGCCGGAGTCTCTACGCTGCTCTACAGCTTCAACTTCAGCAGCGGTTACCTTGATGCTCGGCTTCCCGTGGCGGGGCTGACGCTCGGAACCGACGGTAACTTTTACGGTGTAGGGACCTCAGGAGGAAGCAAGAATGCCGGAGCGATTTTCAAAATCACTCCCGCAGGCAGCGAGTCGATTCTCTACAATTTCTGCTCTGTTTCTTGCAACGACGGGTTTGGCCCGGCGACGCCCCTCGTGCTGCACACCGACGGAAAATTCTATGGCAACACCAACGGGAACTCCTTGGGTGGTTCCGTTTTCTACAGTTTCAACGTTGGCTTCAAACCGCTCGTCGACCTGGTGACTTGGTCCGCCAAGGTTGGCAAGACGGTCGAGATTCTCGGTCAAGGCTTCACCGGGACCACCGCAGTCTCGTTCAACGGAGTCAACGCGCCTTTCACTAACGTCTCCGATACCTACATGACGGCGACCGTCCCAGCCGGAGCGACCACGGGCACCGTGACCGTAACCACGTTTACGAGCACGATGAAGAGCAACCGGGCATTTCTGGTGACGCCCCAGATTACAAGCTTCACTCCGACGAGCGGTATTGTGGGAACTTCCGTCGCGATCACCGGGGTCAGCCTTACTCAGGCCACAAAAGTGACCATTGGCGGTAAGCCGGCCAGTTTCACAGTCAACTCCGATACCAAGGTGACGGCCACTGTACCCGCGGGTGCGAAGACGGGTGCGAAGATCACCATCACCACGCCCGGAGGGATCGCTAACAGCCCGTTAGCTTTTGCGGTCGTGCCCTCCATCACCTCATTCAGCCCGACCAGCGGTCCGGTGGGAACGGCGGTCACGATTACCGGAAACAGTTTCACCAAGGCGACAAGCGTGACCTTTGGCGGCGTGGCGGCCACCAGTTACCAGGTCATCTCCGATACCGAGGTCAAAGCTCTCGTCCCGACCGGCGCAGTCACCGGACCCATCGCCGTCACGACTTCGGGAGGTACGGGAATCAGCGCGACCAACTTCACGGTTTCGCCCTAGGCGGCATGCCTTCTGGCGACACCGCTTTCGCGCAGAGGCGATAACAGACGATTTCCGCTATCGCCTCTTCAGCCTTGCCAGCCGGGCTTCACAGGGCATCGGGGAATACAATTCGCACCAGGCACAGCGTGGTTAGATCGTTGTGGGTGGGAGTCATCGGAGTGAACTTCTGAGCCGCCTGCAGCATGGTCAGGCATAGCTCGCGCGCGGTGAGTGCGGTCGCGTTCTCAAAGCTTTGCTTCGCCCCGTCCAGTCCGAATTCTGCACGGTCGTGGCCCGCTTCGACGTACTGAGCTTCGATGATGCCGCGTGAGACCACCAGAAGAGCCGAGCCGGGCACGAGGTGACAGGTAGCCGCGCCCTGCATGGTGTGCGAGAACAAGCCCAGCGGCAGCCCGGTGGCCTCGAGCTGGGTGATTCCCGTGTAGTCGCGGAGCAGCCCCGGAGTGTGGCCGGCATTGGCATAGCACACCGTCCCCAGGTCTTCGTTATAGCAACCGAGGAACGCCGGACAACTGCGCAGACCACCCCGCAAAATGGTGAGGTTCATCTCGTTGCACAGTTCGATCATGGCGGTGGTCTCGTTGAAGTCTTCTCCGGCAAAAAGCTGGGGCGCAAGGGTTCGGAACGTCTTCTGCACGGCGATCAGAATTTCCCGCGTATCCGCTCGCAGGCCGGCAATATCCAGCAGCACGAACAGCATGCGGGACGGTCCCACCCTCAGAAATTCATAGAAATCGCCCGCCACCCGCTGTCCGCTGTAGACCGCGGCAATCTCGGCGTGACGGAGCGCGGGCGTATCGCTATGGAGCGGGTCGGTGGGCGGCGGCGCGGGTTCGCGCTGCCAGAACAGCGAGCGCCAAAACCCGGCCGAAGCCAGCTTGCCTTCCCCAGCGTCAGCCCTCTCGGTCATAGCGCGGCTCCCGAATCATAGACGCAGGGCACTCCTTTGTAGAGACGGGGCTGGCCGCGTCTCCCGCCGCAGACTGAGACGGGGCAAGCCCCGTCTCTACACGTAGGAATTTGCGGCATCGACAAAGTGGTGCGACAAACGAAAACAGCGGCCCAGAGTCTGCATCTGCCAAGGGTATCGGCAGAACTCAGAATCCCATGATTCAGAACCCCATGATGTTGTATCCGCAATCCACGTAGATGGTCTCGCCGGTGATGCCGGAACTCGCGTCCGAGGCCAGAAACACGCCGGTGCTGCCCACTTCATTCACTTCAACGTTGCGTTGCAGCGGGGCGCGCTCGGCGTGCAACTTCAGCAATTCTCCCATTCCTGAGATGCCGCGCGCGGCCAGCGTTTTGATCGGTCCCGCGGAAATGGCATTGACGCGAATCTTCTTTCGGCCCAGATCGTGAGCCAGGTAGCGCACGGTGCACTCCAGCGCGGCCTTGGCTACGGCCATGACGTTATAGTGCGGCACAACTTTTTCCGCGCCGTAGTAACTCATGGTGATGACGCTGCCCCCATCTTCCATCAGCGGCGCCGCCGCCCGGCAAACTGCGATCAGCGAATACACGCTCACGTCGTGCGCCACACGAAAGCCCTCGCGCGTCGTGTTCACGAAGTCGCCCTTTAACTCCTCGGCCGGCGCGAAAGCCACGCTGTGTACCAGCGCATGCAGCTTCCCGTAGCGCGCTTTCAGTTTTTCGAAAAGCTGCGTGATCTCTTCGTCCTTCGACACATCGCACATGAAAGCTTCCGCGCCCGGCAGCGACAGAATCAGGTCTTTCGCTTCCATCTCCATCCGTTCGTTCTGATACGTGATGGCGAGGTTCGCACCCGCCGCGTGCAGTCCTTGCGCGATGGCCCACGCGATCGAGCGCTTGTTCGCCACTCCGAAGACGACCGCCGTCCGCCCTTTCAAGTCCTCAAACATGTAAAACTCTCCTGGTACGAAGTCAATAAGGATAGCAGGGCAGGAAGTTCCCTGTGATGAACTCCCCTGTGTTCCCCTGTTGGTGAAAGCTTTCCTCGGCGAATGCAACCAAAGCGGGTGCCCCATCCTAACGTCGTGCTTTTCGACGTTAGGGTGGGCTCGCCGGATGCTACTCCGCGGCCGAAGCCAGCGCCCGCTCTGCCTTCGCC
>JBGPFV010000042.1:0-11597 GCA_041483535.1 Terriglobia bacterium
AAGTCATCCCCAGCTTCCACACCAGGTAGCTCGCCGCCTCGCGCATCACCGCCTCAAACCGTTCCCACAGCGGACGCGGACGCGATTCTGGCCTGGGCGCCAACTCCACTTGCACGCCTTCGTGCTCCAGCAAGGCGCGAATCCGGAATACATGATACGCATCGCTCACCGCAATGCAGCTGCGCATGCCGTTCGCGCGCATGATGTTGGCTACCCGCGCCGCCGACTGCGCCGTATCCGAGCCCTGCGTCTCCGCAATCAACGCCCGCTCTGGAACCCCGCGCCGTAAAAGATAGTCCCGCCCCACCCCGCCCTCGCTGAAGTCCGGATCCTGTCCCGCTCCGCCGGTCGTAATCACCACCGGCGCCATTCCCTTCTGAAACAGTTCGTACGCGTGATCGAGGCGCGCGCGGTACACCGGCGAAGGACGGCCCGCATACTCGGCCGCTCCGAATATAGCGATCACATCCGCTTTTTTTGCGGGCGCTTCGCTGGCCGCGTGCACGATGCGCAAGCCGGTAACGCCGAAAAACAGCAACAGCGCTCCCCCCGCTGCCAGCAACAACAGCGCCCAGGGACGCAGCCATAAGGACCCAGGTTTCAAGGTTTCACGATAACGCTTCGATAATATCCTTGGTGGGAATCGCGCCTTCGCGCAAAATTTGCCACGTACCGTCTTGCTTGAAGTGCACGATGGTCGATGCAATGGTTCGCGGAGACTTCCCCCCGTCCACGATGATCGAGATGCGGCCTTGCAACTGTTCCTGCACCTCCTCCGCGGTCGTGCATTCCGAGGCGCCGCTCAGGTTGGCGGAGGTCGCCGTGATCGGAATTTTCGCCGCCCGCACCACCGCCAGCGGGATCTCAGCCGCGGGCACCCGCAGGGCTACATTCGCCGTGTTCGCGGTTACCTTCAGCGGCAAATGCGACGCCGCCGGCACAATCATGGTGAGCGGCCCCGGCCAAAATCGCCGCGCCAGAAGATGGAAATCGTCCGGCAAGGGACCGGCAAATTCCTCCGCCTGGTCCACATGCTCGATCAGCAGCGAGAGCGGCTTGTGCCGCAAACGCGATTTGATCTCATACACGCGCTCCACCGCGCGCAGGTTGAACGGGTCCGCCGCCAGACCATAAAACGTATCGGTAGGCATGCCCAGAACCTGCCCGGCCTGGATCTGCTCGGCGGCATACTTGATCAACGAAGCTTCGGGCGTTACGGCATCGATTTTCAGGATTTCCGCGCGCACTTCGGTCCCTTCCCCATGGTTGGCTTAAGACCTTGCCGGTATAAACATTGTCCGTGCAAACAATGAAATGTACCATACATCCTGATCTTGGAACCATTCGATGAAACAGCACCGGGCGGCCCAGCGAAGTCGTAATCCGGCGGACCGTTTGCGCCCCGTCGCCGGCCGCCACAACCCGAGGCTGAAGCAATTGCGGCTGGCATTCCACCGCGCCGAACTGACCGCGCAGGGCGAGTGTGCCATCGAAGGCGTCAAACTGCTCGAAGAAGCATTACGCAGCGGCCAGCATCTGGAGAGCGTATTCTTCAGCGAATCGGCACGCCCTCTCGCCGAAAAACTTCTGCCCCAGATCGGCGCTCGCACTGAAACACTTGTGTTGCCGATTGCGCTCTTCAACTCGATCGTGCCGAGCGATGCGCCCCAGGGCGTGGCCGCTCTGCTCAAACTGCCCGCTTTTTCTTCCGCTCAACTGCTCGACCGCGCCGGCCACGGCCCGTTCGTGGTAGCCGCCGGCTTGCAGGACCCCGGCAACCTGGGCACCATCCTGCGCTCCGCCGAAGCCTTTGGCGCCGCCGGAATTTTTCTAACCGAAGGTACCGTCAGTCTTTATAACTCGAAAGTTCTGCGCGGTTCGGCAGGCTCAATCTTCCGCCTGCCTTTCCTGCGAATCGCGTCCGCGGAACTGATTCCGCTGCTGCGCGCCCGCGGCGTTCGCCTGCTCGCAACTTCGTCGCACCAGGGAACTCCCCTGCCCCAGGTCTCCTGGACTCTGCCGCTCGCGATCTTCATTGGCAACGAAGGCGCCGGCCTGTCCCGTGAACTCACGCGCGAAATGGACGAGACCCTGGCCATCCCGCAAGCCGCGCCCGTCGAATCGCTCAACGCCGGAGTCGCCGCCAGCATCGTGCTCTACGAAGCCGCAAGAAATCGCAAAGACAATTCCCGCCACAGAGTCACAGAGACACAGAGAAAGAACTAAGAAAATTGCTTTGGTTTTCTCTGTGTCTCTGTGACTCTGTGGTGAAATGATCTTGTGAACCTGTTCCCAGCTATCCCGCCGGAAGACTCGGGCCCCAAGGGCGCGCGCCCGCTCGCCGATCGCATGCGTCCGCGCACGCTCGATGAATTCGTCGGGCAGGAACACCTGGTCGGGCCCGGCAAACCGCTGCGTGTGCAGATTGAGCGCGACGACCCCACCTCGATGATCTTCTGGGGCCCTCCGGGAACGGGCAAAACCACCCTCGCCAAAATTATTGCGGGCATCACCAAGGCCGACTTCATCGAGTTTTCCGCCGTGCTCGCCGGCATCAAGGAAATCAAGCAGGTCATGAGCGATGCCGACCGCGCCCGCCAGTACGGCACGCGCACCATCGTCTTCGTCGACGAAATTCACCGCTTCAACAAAGCGCAGCAGGACGCCTTCCTCCCGCACGTAGAGAAAGGCAGCATTCGCCTGATCGGTGCCACCACCGAAAATCCGTCGTTCGAAATCAATTCCGCGTTGCTCTCGCGCTGCCGCGTCTACGTCCTGAAGCCGTTGACCGAAAACGAAATTGTCGTTCTTCTCCGCCGCGCACTCAGCGACAACCAGCGCGGCTTAGGCCAGATGCACCTGGAAGCCGCCGACCAAGCCCTGCAAAAAATTGCCGCCTACTCCAGCGGAGACGCCCGCGCCGCCTACAACGTCCTGGAAGTGGCCGCGTCCCTAACTGTAGAGACGCGGCTAGCCGCGTCTCCCGCCGCAGTCACGACCATCACCGAAGCCACCATCCAGGAAGCCCTCCAGAAGCGGGTTCTGCTCTACGACAAAGGCGGCGAAGAGCACTACAACATCATCTCCGCGCTGCACAAATCGGTACGCAACAGCGATCCCGACGCCGCCCTCTACTGGCTAGCCCGCATGTTGGAAGCGGGAGAGGATCCGCTCTACATCGCCCGCCGCGTAGTCCGCATGGCCGTCGAAGACATCGGACTCGCCGAACCGAGCGCCCTCGCCTTGTGCATGGCCGCGCGCGACGCCGTCGATTTCATCGGCATGCCCGAAGGCAACCTCGCCCTCGCGCAAGCCGTCGTCTATCTGTCGGTTGCGCCCAAATCGAACGCGCTGTACACCGCCTACGGCGCGGTTCTGCGGGACGTCGAGCAAACCGCCGCCGAACCCGTCCCGCTGCACCTGCGCAATGCTCCCACCAGCCTGATGAAAAACCTCGGCTACGGCCAGGACTATCAATACGCCCACGACACCGAAAACAAAGTCGCCAACATGCAGTGCCTGCCCGACAGTCTGCGCAACCGCGTGTACTATCGTCCCACGAATGAAGGAGTGGAAAAGCGGATTCGCGAGCGCCTGGAGGAAATCAAACGGCTCAAGGCGCCGACCTCAAATCGAACGCCAAAATCAACAACCAATCGAACAAAAAGAGAGTCTGAAACCTGATTCTTGCCATCTGATACCTCAGTAGCAAACGACCAGTTGCAAGCGACAGCAGGAAGGTTTCGTCGTGGCCACCAGCCCGCTCACGGATTTCGGATTCTCCAGTCCGCCTCTACCTGAAACAACGGTGCAAAAGCTCGCCGAACTGGTGCGCCTGCAAAAGTTCGCGCAGCGCATCACCTCCACCCTCGACATCGAAGAACTGGTTCCTCGGATCGTGGATGAGGTGGCGGCATCGCTCGGCTGCGTTGAAATCAACTTGTTTCTTCGCGATCCCGAGCGGGCTGAACTCGTACTGGCCGGCGTTCGCGGCTGCACCCTTCACGGCAAGGGCCATCGCATCTCCATTGGTGAAGGCATGGTGGGGCATGTGGCGACCACTCGTAAAATGCACTACGCTCCCGACGTCACTCGCGACCCGTACTACATGGCTTGCGAGCAAGATACCCGCTCCGAAGTCGCCATCCCACTCCAACGGGAAGGCGATCTGGTCGGAGTCTTCACCGCTTCCCATTGCGCGCTCGATGCTTTCTGCCCAGATCAACTAAGGCTTCTCGAAGGATTGTGCGCTCATGTCGCCGTTGCCGTGCACAACGCCCGGCGCTTTGGCAATGAGCGCGAACAGCGCGAGCGCATGACCCGCGAGGCTGAAGAAGCTCGCTCCATTCAGCAAGCTCTCCTGCCCCGTAGCTCTCCGCTGATCCCAGGGTTCCGTGTGTCCGGGCTTTCGATTCCGGCAGGCTCGGTCGGCGGCGACTGGTATGACTTCATTCCGCTGCCGGGCGGACGCTGGGGCCTGGTTCTCGCCGATGTTTCCGGCAAGGGCACGGCGGCGGCGCTTCTTATGTCGGCCACCCGCGGCATGTTGCGGTCCCTCGCGCAAACCGGCTCTGGACCCGCCGAAGTTCTAACCCGCCTCAACCATTTGATGATTGAAGATTTTCCCAGCGGCCGCTTCGTCACCATGGTCTATGCCGAACTCGACCCGTCGAGCCGCGTTCTGCGCATTGCGAACGCCGGCCATCTCGCGCCGCTGCTGGTCGAGCCTTCCGGCCATCGCTGGATCAATCACGAACACGGCTTGCCGCTGGGAATCTCCGCCAGCAAATTCTCCGAGACGGAAGTGACGCTCGGTGCGCATTCGCGCATCGCCTTCTATTCCGATGGAATCACCGAGGCGGCCATCGAATCCGGCGAAGAATACGGCCCGGAGCGCTTTCTCGCCCAGATGCAATCACCGGACGTTACCCTGGATAGTCTGCTTGCCGATGTCAGAAAATTTACGAATGGAACCGGGCTGCGTGATGATGCCACGGTGATCATGGTGAGTGCGCGCGAAACGGAAGCAGGTTCGAGCGCGAACGCCTGATGCCACCTGCTACCCGAACCGCGCCCGGTGCTCTTTCAAAACGCAGCGGTCCATCGCCACAAACATTCCCGCCTTTCGCGCCTTCTCCGCCGCGCGTTCGTTGATCACGCCTTCCTGCAGCCAGATCGCGGGAATCTTCAACTGGATCGCCTGCTCCACGATCTCATCCACGTACTCCGGCCGCCGGAATACATCGACCAGATCGATTCTCTTCGCCTCTTCGAGCGGTAGTTCGAGTAGCGACGGATACGCCTTCTCCCCCAGCGCCTCCGCAATCTGCGGATTCACGGGGATAATCCTGTATCCGGCCGCCTGCATGTACGCGGCAACGCCGTGACTCGGCCGCAGCGGACTCTCCGATAATCCGACTACCGCGATCGTCTTCGCCCGCGCTAACAGTTCGTAAATCGGATCGGACTGCTTCATCAGTCTTTCTTGTCCATCTTCTGCTTAAACATCCGCAGCGCCAGTTTGCGAATCGTGTCCGACACCTCTTTGTTCGCCGACAGATTCTTCAGATCGTGAATCAGCAGGTTTTTCATCAATCCCAGCGAGAGATCGAGCGGGGTGCGCGGGTTGAAGACCAGGTTGCGCATGATGCTGTAATTTTTCGCGAACCGCCGTTTCATTGGAATCGCGCGCAGTACCGCCTCCAGTACATTCTTCTGCAGCGCAAAACCCTCCACCTCGCCGTCGGAAACTTTGGGTGACTCCAGTACCGCCAGCGCCACCAGTTTGGTGCCGTCGCGAACTAGGATTGACCGCTCCTCCTTGCTGCCCCTCATGGCCAGCGAGATCCGTCCCTTGACGTCGAGTTTGGCAATCTTCTGCAGCGTGGTGTCGCGCCGTTCCTCATGGCCAAGATGTGGATGCTTTGTGGCATGAAGTGCGGCTAAGGCGGCCGCTGTCTTTCCCGCCGCGGCGGTCGCCAATTTCTCCGCTGCGATTTTGGCCGCTTCGGCGCTCGTGCTGGCCGTGGCCGCCGCCGCCTGCGGCTCAACCGCACTCGCCGCCTCGCCGCCCGCATCTCCCTGCGCCATTCCTTCGTGCGCCATTCCTATGGGCTCGAAGGGTTTGTCTTTTTCCGCGGCCAGCTCCGCCGCATTCTCCTCCAGATACTTGGTGACCGTAGTTTCCAGGACTTCATCCGCTGCTTCCGCTTCGGCTGCTTCCGCTTCCACTGCTTCGGCCGCCGGACTCTCCTCCAGGACTGCAGTCTTCTTTCCGATCTCCGCCAGTTCATTCGGACTCAGGTTGGGATTCGACTGCAACGCCTCCAACAGCCGCGCAGAGTTCTTCACACGCGCGCTCTTCAACAGAACTTCCACCATTGGGCGCGACCCCGACATCGCCACCCGGTCGAGCGACTCTTCGCTGACCGCTGGATTCTCCAACAGCGCCGGCAGCAGACAAGTCCGCAGATTCTCCATCGAAACGAAATACCCCAGCACCTCGGGGCTGGTCTTGGGATCGGCAGCCACCGCCCGGCTGGCCTTTTCGTCCCAACCCGCCAGCGTTAGACCTGCCTGCGCACCAAATAAATTGTTATGCAGCGCCAGATGAACCAGAATCTCAATCGTCTCGCTGGGCGGCACCGAGAGGGCTCCGCACGCCGCGAATTGCATCAGGTTCGATGGAAGCCGCGAATTGCGGACCAGATCAATCATTCGGGGCTTCATTCATCTCCCGGAATTCGCTGCGCCTTTTTTCTTCGCGAACTTCTTCGTGAATTCTTTCCTGCACTCGGTCGCGCCCTCTTCGATGCCCGCGGTTTCTGGCCAACCGCCAGCTCCAATTCCGCGACTGCAATCTCCAGTTCCCGCGTATTGCGGTTCGGGCTCCGCCGCCCGTATTCATCACTCAAGGCGCGATAGTACCAGAGCGTGCCCTCCCTCTTTCCCGTGAACCGCGTCCAGATGGCTTCCCCATGCTGCCGGTAATCCGCCAGAATCGTGCGCACGTTATGCAGCTTGTCGGACGCCGAAACCAGCCGCGTCTCCACCCCGGCGCGTTTCACTTCGCGCAGATAATCCTTCTTCCGCTCCACCCACTCCGCCTTCGGTTCGCCGCATGAATCCGTGCATCCCTCCACGATCTTCGCCACTCGGCTGCCAAACCGTTGACGGATTTCACGCAGCCTCGGCATGCCTCCGCAATCTTCGACCACATCGTGCAGCAGAGCCGCCATCGCCATATCCTCGTCGCCGCCCCCTTCCAGCACCAGCGACGCCACCGCCATCAGGTGCGAGAGATAAGGCACCGCCGATTGCTTCCGCGTCTGTCCCTCGTGTTTCTCCGCGGCATAGCGGAAGGCGCGCTGCAGGCGTGCCCCAAGCTTCGGTGGTCTCAGCGAAATCCTATTTCTCGCCTTCATAGAACTGCAACCCGCGCCAATCAGCGCTTCCCCCCGTGTACCCCTGTGTACCCTGTGGTAAAGATTTCGCCGTGTCCCTATGACAATTCGGCGTGTGCCTAAGCTTTCTTCTCGCCCCGCCGCATCCGCAGATACGCCTGCATCAGCGGCCGCAGATCGCCATCGATCACGCGATCCACATCCCCGATCTCCAGTTTGGTGCGGTGGTCCTTGATCATGCGATAAGGTTGCAGCACATACGACCGGATCTGCGAACCGAAATCGATATCGAGTTTCGAATCCTCGATTTTCTTCGTGACTTCGCGCTTCTTCTCCAGTTCGTATTCGTAGATCTTCGAGCGCAACATGCTCATCGCCTTCTCTTTGTTCTTATGCTGCGAGCGCTCGTTCTGGCAATTGGCCACCAGACCCGTCGGGAGGTGCGTGATCCGCACCGCCGAATCGGTCGTGTTCACGTGCTGTCCGCCTTTGCCGCTCGAGCGGTAAGTGTCGATCCGAATGTCATCCGGCTTGATGTTGACCTCAATGCTGTCGTCGATCTCGGGAGAAACGTACACACTGGCAAACGACGTATGCCGCCGCTTGGCCTGATCGAAAGGCGAAATCCGCACCAGTCGGTGCACCCCGATCTCGCTGCTCAAATACCCGTACGCATACTGGCCCAGCACCGAAAAGGTCGCGGACTTGATGCCCGCTTCTTCTCCCGGCTGGTAATCGTACATCTCGGTCTTGAATCCCTGGCGCTCGGCCCAGCGCAGATACATGCGCAGCAGCATCTCGGCCCAGTCTTGCGACTCGGTCCCCCCCGCCCCGGGATGAATGGTCATGATGGCATTCAGGCCGTCGTTCGCTCCCGAAAGCAGCGTCTCGGTTTCGACGCGATCCACCAGTTCGCCAAGAGCGCCCAACTCGCGCTGCAAGTCGGCTGAGACGTCTTCCCCCTCGCCGGCCAGATCGAAATAGGCCGCGATGTCCCCGGTGCGGCGCTCCAGGTCGCCTTCCAGCGTCAACACGCTTTCCAGGCGCTTGCGTTCGCGCATCACTTGCTGAGATCTTTCGGGATTCGACCACAGATTCGGATCCGACGCCTGCTTCTCTATTTCGGCAAACTGCTGGCGCAGTTTACCCGCGTCAAAGATACTCCCGCAGGTCGTGGACCTTGGTCTTTAAAGAAGTGTATTGCTGTTCCAGTTCATCCAACATGGTTTATCACTCGGCTTATCGCTCTCGGCTAGAGAAGATTAGCAGCCCGTGGTGCCAGTACGATTTGTATCAGGGTATGCCTTTAGGCATACCGTAAGTGCCGTACTATGAATCCGCCTTTAGGCGCTGGCCTTGGGCGCTGTAGTTTCACCCAGGCGCTTAGGAAATCCAAAACGCGCCAGCAACACGCCTGCTGAAATTATCGCACACAGATATGCGAACCAGTCGCCGTGCCGGGTGTAAAACGTGGTGCCTGAAACGAGCGCGTAAGGCGCCGCCAGTGCGGTGCGTACTTTGCGCCCGGTGGCCGCTACCATCCGTCCGTCAGGATCGATCGATGCCGTCATCCCCGTATTCGTCCCCGCCAGCAGCCACCGCCCATTCTCGATGGCCCGCATTTGCGTCTGCTGTAGGTGCTGCTTCCAGGCGCCGCTGTCGCCGTACCAGCCGTCATTCGAGAGGTTCACCAATACTTGCGCGCCCTGCAGCGGTCCCTGCCGCACTTCATCGGGAAAGATGGATTCGTAGCAGATGAACATTCCGACCCGCTCGCCTCCGGCTTCCAGCGGCGATCGCGACCGACCTCGCTGAAACTCCCCCACTTCTTTGGTCAGCCCTCCGGCAAAGGCAAACACCTGCGGAAACGGCAAATATTCCCCAAAGGGTACAAGATGCACTTTGTCGTAGCGTCCAACCCACTCCCCCTGCGGATCGACCAGGGCCGCGGAGTTGAAAATCTCCGAGCTTTCTCCCCCCCTGTGCATGGCGGGCGTGATGCCAATCGCACCCGCCACCACCCAACTTCCCGACTGCCTTGCCACCGCACTCACTGCGTCTCGAAACAGAGGATCGTTCGTATAAAACGGCGCAGGCGACTCCGGCCATACAATCAAGTCGTAACCCCGCCCGGTTTTTTCTCCGCCGGGATCTCCGGCGGGACCTAGTACGGTGGGATGCAAACTCACCGCGGTCAAGTCCCGCAGCGTGCCCTGAAAATATTCCTTCGTCCACATCGCCCCTTCCTGAATCGGAATATTCGGCTGCACCAAAAGCGCGGTGTGATCCGTCGGGAGTGGCGGAGGCGCCAGCCACTGCCCCGTCTGCAGCATCGCCACCGCCGCACACCCCGCCGCCAGCAGCCACTTCCGCCGCTCCTTCGCGGCCAGAAACGCCGCCGCGAACACGCTGTTCACCAGCACGATTTCAAACGAGAGCCCGTAGACGCCGACCAGGGTCGCAATCCGCGTGAGCGCAAAATTCCCGGTCTGCGAGTATCCCAGAAGCTCCCACGGAAACGCGGTAATCCGGGTCCGGGCGAGTTCCACCGCAACCCAAAGAAACGGAGCCGCCACCAGCCCGCGCCGGATTGACGCTCCGGATACGCCGAGCTTTGATTCGACGGCCTTGGATTCGACGGCTTTGGATCCGCCGAGTTCCCATCCCGCGGCCCAGGCCAGCAGCAGCCCGAACATCCCGTGATAAAGCCCGATATACAGGCAGAACAAGATCAGCGCCAGCACGGCGGCCGGAATCGGCAGCCCGCCATAGCGGTGCATGGTGTCGAAGATCCAGTAGCAGGTCCCGCCTATCCAGAAGATCCCGCACACGTAGCCCAGTACGAACCCCTGCCACGGCGTGGCGGGCAGCAAGCGCGCCTGCCGTTGACCGTCCAGTTGCAAAGTTTCCGGAACCCGCGCCCGCAAAATCGCGACCAGCAGCGGAGCCACCGCAATCCACGAGAACCAGTAGAGATTCGGAAGGGGAAAAATAACGATTTGCAGCCCGGCTGACAGTATGACCAGACGCCAGGCACTGGAGGGGATTCGTCGCACATGCCAGCATAGCAAAGTTGTTCGCAGGGCACGGGCATCACCGTTCCTTGACCGGCGGTCGCTCCGTCCGCGTTTCCAGGTTGGTCAACTTGCCTCGTTTCCAATAACATAGTCTGCTTATGGGTTTGAAGATCGTCACGGTGCTGGTGCGATTTCTCGAAGGCATGTTCGTCGTTGGTGCGATTGGTTCTTTCGTCGTCCTCGTGCTCAGCGGGATTGAAGATCTCAAAATGCTTCTTGGCCGGGAGGACGAAGAGAACCACTCCTAGTCGCCATGTCATCTCCGTTCCAACCCACCTCTCCGTCGAATCGCGTCCGCATCGTCGTCGCCACCTCGGTGATGCTCACCTTCATCTCCTACTGGCGGGCCGCCGCCATCGTGCTCAACGACCTCGCCTCGTCCGCCTTTTATGCCTGCGGTATCGCCGAGCAGGCCGTGGGCAAGTCCGCGCCCTGGTTCATCGTCGCCGTAATGCTGTTTTCATTTACCGTGCGGGCCGTGTACGTGGAAAGCTGCTCCATGTTCGTCCGGGGCGGTGTATACCGGGTCGTCAAAGAAGCCTTGGGCGGCACCCTGGCCAAGCTCAGCGTCTCCGCCCTGATGTTCGATTACATCCTCACCGGGCCGATCTCCGGGGTCTCGGCTGGCCAGTACATCGTGGGCCTGATCAACGAAACCTTTATCACCGCCGAAGCACACGGCTGGGTTCCTCGCGCCCTCCACAGCCTCTTCAACGGCACGCCCCACCTCAACGTCAACTCGACGTCCGTTGTGTTCGCTCTAGCGGTCACCATCTATTACTGGTGGGAAAACACCAAGGGGATCCAGGAATCCAGCGAGAAAGCTCTCCGCGTCATGCAGATCACCACCGTGATGGTGGTCATCTTGCTCGCCTGGTCGGCGCTGACGCTGTTGAAGTCCGGATACCAGCCCGTCCCGCTGCCCACTCCTCGGAACCTTCATTTCTCCAAAGAGTCTCTCGGCTTTCTCCGTCACAGCTTTCCCGAGCAGAGCCTGGCCAAGATGTTCGGGCTGCTCGGAATTCTGATCGCTTTCGGCCACTCCGTCCTGGCCATGAGCGGCGAAGAATCGCTCGCCCAGGTCAATCGTGAACTCGCTCATCCCAAACTCAAGAAC
>JBGPFV010000043.1:0-11497 GCA_041483535.1 Terriglobia bacterium
TGCAGAAGGTGTTTTATCCCGGACTGGCCGATCATCCGCAGCATGAACTGGCCAAGCGGCAGATGTCGGGGTTCGGATCGATGATCGCCTTCGAAACTGGATCGCTCGCGAACGCCAACAAAATGTTGCGCAAGGTGCGCATTTGTTCGCTGGCCGAGTCGCTGGGCGGAGTTGAAACGCTGATTTCGCATCCCGCCACCATGACGCACGCCGCTGTCGGCGAAGATGGCCGCCGCAAAATCGGCATCACCGATGGCTTGGTCCGCATCTCGGTCGGTATCGAGGACGTGGACGATATCCTCGCCGATCTCGAGCAGGCACTGGCCGCGATTTAGATTTTGTTTATGGAGAGACGGGCGTCCTCGCCCGTCAGCCGAGCAAAGCTCGGCGGTCCGCAGCCACGCAACTCGGGATTTGCTGTAGCGTTCTTCAATTGTCCGAACCGATGTCGGAACCGCCAAAATCCCGCGAGTGGAACGCCGCCGAGTATCATCGCCTTTCCGCGCCGCAATTTCAGTGGGGACAGCGCGTTCTCAGCCAACTTCATCTGCGTGGCGATGAATGTCTGCTCGATGCCGGTTGCGGCACCGGAAAACTGACCCGCATTCTCTTAGAGAATCTTCCGCGGGGACGAGTCGTCGGTCTCGATCTTTCGCGCAACATGGTGCTGCACGCGCGGCAGAATCTTCAGGCGGAGTTTGGCGACCGCATCCGCTTCGTGGCTGCCGATCTGGCCGCTCTGCCGTTTCGCGACTGCTTCGATGGAATCTTCAGCACCGCGTCGTTCCACTGGGTGCTGGATCACGACGGGTTGTTCCGCAACCTGTACGAGGCGCTGCGCCCCGCGGGTTGGCTGCACGCGCAATGCGGAGGCGGTCCCAATCTTGCTCGCCTGCGTCAACGGGTGCGGGCCCTTTCACAGACACCTGAATTTTCGAACTGGCTGGGGAAGTTTCCCGAGCCCTGGTTGTTCTCGGACGCTGAAGGTGCGGCTTCTCGCCTTCGCGCGGTTGGATTCGAGAGGGTCGAGACCGGAATCGAAGAGGCGAGCTTTGCGGTGACGAGCAATCAGGAATTTCAGCAGTATCTCCGTACGTTCGTGCTCCATCGGCACCTTGAATTTCTTCCTGCCGACACACTGCGCAGCGCCTTCGTGCAGAAACTCGCTGATGCCTCTGCCCACGACCATCCGCCCTGGACGCTCGATTATTGGCGCCTCAACTTGCGCGCGCACAAACCTTGTCGATGATTCGCAGCGTAGTAATGCTCGGCCTTCAGAGGCTAAAGCTCGCGGAGAACCCTCAGCGTACCGACTCTCCGATCCAATCCAGATACGCCGCGCTGCCGTCTTCGACGGCAATCGCAATGCATTCTGGAAGCTCGTAAGAATGCAGCTTACTCAAGGTCTCGCGCAGGCGATCGAAAGCCTCTGCCGTGGTCTTGATCACGAGCAGCCACTCCGTTGCCGTCTCGACCTCGCCGTGCCAGCGATATACCGATTCGATCTGGGGAGCGATGTTGACGCAGGCTGCCAGTTGCCGCTCCACCAGCGTCTGTGCGATGCTTCGAGCCTCTTCGAGCGACCCGCAAGTCGTGAGAACGAGCCTTTTGTTGGTCATATAAAATCGGTCATAACCGATTGAAAGTTCGAGGATCAGGTTGGAATTTCATTGGAAGCATACGAGGCAGGCGATGACAACGCAAATCAAGTTTGGGACATCTGGATGGCGGGCCGTGATGGCCGAAGAATTTACGTTTGCCAACGTCCAGCGCGCGCTGCACGGCATCGCGCGCTACGTCGCGTCGCAGAAATCGAACGGAGCAAGAGTCAGAGTCATTGTTGGCCGCGATCCGCGTTTTCTGGGCGAAAGTTTTTGCGCTATAGCCGCGGACATCTTGTCCAGGTACGGTATTACTCCGCTGGTCATCGCGGAGCCGGCGCCCACGCCTACGATTTCCTACGCCGTTATCCAGTCCAAAGCCGACGGCGCCATCAACTTTACCGCGTCGCACAATCCGCCGGAATACAACGGCATCAAGTTTTCGACGCCCGATGGCGCGCCCGCCCTCCCCGAAGTCACGCAAGCTATTGAGCGCGAGATCGCCGCCTTCGATGCGAATCCGCAAACGCAGGGCGCGGCAAAAGCCGGGGAGCAGGCGCAATCCCAATCTCAAGCGATGGACCCGCGCCGCATGTACCTTTCCCGCCTGCGCGAAATCGTCGATCTCGAGGTCATTAAGAAAGCCGGCATCAAGATTGCTTTCGATCCCATGTGGGGCGCTGCCCGCGGCTATTCGGACTCATTCCTGCGCGAGGCCGACGTAACCGTGGCCACCGTCCACGACACTCGCGACGTGCTCTTCGGAGGGCATGCCCCCGAACCCGACGATCACCTGCTCGAAGACCTGCGCCACAAGATGCGGGAAATCGGCGCGGGCATTGGAATCGCGACCGACGGCGATGCCGATCGCTTCGGGATTGTGGACGACGACGGCACCTTCCTCCAGCCCAACTACGTCATCGCGCTGCTGTTTGACTATCTGGTGGAAACTCGCGGCTGGAGAAACGGAGTCGGCAAGTCCGTCGCCACCACCAACCTGATCAACGCGCTCGCCGAAAAACACAAGATCGAGCTGCACGAAACGCCGGTCGGTTTCAAGTACATTGGTGAACTCATCAAGCAGGACAAGATCCTTATCGGTGGCGAAGAAAGCGCCGGCCTCTCCATTCGCAAACACGTTCCGGAGAAAGACGGCGTGCTCGCCGGCCTGCTCTGCTGCGAGATGGTGGCTCGCCGTGGCGCCTCGCTCGGCCAACAACTGGGCGACCTATTTGCCAAAGTTGGTTCCTTTTACCCGCTGCGCGAGAACTTCCGCTTGACGCCGGAAGTGAAACAGAAGTTTACTGAGAAGTTACGTCGAGATCCGAGCGAATTTCATGGCATAAAAATTGCCGACGTGGTGAGGATTGACGGACTGAAACTCGTCCTGGCCGACGGATCGTGGGTTTGCTACCGGCTTTCGGGCACGGAACCGGTGGTGCGCGTGTATAGCGAAGCACGCAGCAAGGAAGGGCTCGCAAAGTTGAGTGCGGCCGCGAAAGCATGGATCTTCGACTAGGACCACCGTCGCGAGTGCGCATCGTTCCCCGTCCAGAGGAAAGCCTCCGCGCTGTCTTCGATCGGGCGAAGGATCAGGCTCCGCGGGCCGAGGCAGCGGCGGCGCGCTGGGTGGAACGCACGCGCCCGGTTTGGTCGTGGCTGGCTCTGGAGTGGCGTCGTCTGGGGACCGCGGCCGCTACTCTCCTTATCGTGGGATTGCTGCTGCACGCCATGTTCGGAGCCAACGGGATGGTCGTGTATCGCCAGAAGCGCGACGAGATGCAGTCGCTCCAGACTGAGGTCGAGCGTCTGCAGAAGCAAAATAAGCAGTACGTCGATCAGATCAAATCGCTCAAATCCGATCCCGCCGCCATCGAGAAGGAAGCCCGCGAGCAACTGCACTACACCCGGCCTGGAGAAGTGGTTTACGTCGCTCCCGATTCTCCGCAGAAGCCGCCTACCGGCCGCGCCAGGAACGGCCGGTAGAGGTTGGATCGCCTACTGGGTGAAGATGGCGTGGGTGCTGTCGAGTGCGCACCGTGCGTCGGGCGGCGAGCTTGATTCGGGGTCGCGGCGCCCGCGCAACAACTTCCACCATTGCAGCAGCGGTTTTATCTGCGACTCGAAAGGTTTCAGGCTCTTGTTGTCGAGGAACTCCATGTTCTGGAAGTTTTTGTCTCGTGCCACGCTGATCGTATAGGGGTGGGTATCCTGCATGACCAGCGGCGGGACAGTTTGCGGAACTTTGAGATCGCGAAAGCCCTGGCTGTCGATAATCGCGACCAGAGCGCTCCAGTCGGTGTCGGAGAGCTGACCCTCATAAACCTTGCGGTCAAAGTCACGCCCCTGCTTGATGTCTGCCTTTTCGGTATGAAAATGGCGGTCGGCAAACACCAGAGTGCAGTACTGCGGAGCTGACATGACACCGGGCTGGACTTCGTTGAGGAACAGCTTGAGAGTCGCACGAGGCGACGGTTGACTGGAGCCCGTGGTCGCTGCGAGCCCCAATCCCAGTAGAAAGAGAAATGCGATTGGTCGTGTCATGGTTATCCTATGTTCATTGGGGCGCAGTATTGTGGTTTCGAATCCTTGAGGCTCGACTTGCTCTTCTTCTCCAGGCCGTCGAACCACTTCATCAGAGGATTTAGCGTTTTTTGGAACGGTGCAGCATTGTCCAGGTAGGTATCCATGCCACTGGTTGCGCCACCAAATTCGCTCGCGCCCATTTTCAAGCGCTCCTTGATCGTCGTGAGGAGTTGCGGTTTCCCTGCATGGTCAATCTGGGCATCCACGCTCTCAATCTCACGGACCGTGGCGTTTTCGGGAATGGCCGGAGCTGGTGGGGTGACGATCTTTTTAAACGCTTCATCGTCGAGTATTGTCTTCAGGTGCTGAAGATCATCCGCCCCAAGGGTACCTTCCGCTAGTTTGACTTTTGGTTTGCCCACAGTCAGTTCCTCTCTCTTCTCGAGGATGAACTTGCCGTCGCCATAAACCATCAGGCACGAAAGCGAATTAGGATAGCTGGAGACATCCCCCCCTTTGCCATAGGTAATGCCATTCATTCCCTGCGCGTGGACCACGTTCGTTTCCAGGTTCAGATACGCTTTCGAGCGTTGCAGCCGCAGCAGCGGGGTTGAGGACTGTTGGCCGGCAGCGATGCTCGCCAACAACAGCGGAATGACAAGAACGGGCATAAGGGTGAATAACCTATCAGAGCGAAAGCGCGCGACCATTTTGTTTCCTCCTAACCTTCGTTACTCTACTGCCCGCCATGATATACCGGAATCGCTTCGATCTGCGGTGGATTTGCACCGCTAGCGCGATCCGGTCGGAACTGATCAAAGGTCTCGCGGCCCACTTTCGGCCACTCCTGTGATAAAGTTCAGAGATCGCATTACGTGTGGGAATCAATCTATGGAGGGTGACATGCGGAAACTTCTCTTGTTGTTACTTGCCGGCGCTTTCATCGTAATGATGGCCTCGGTGTCATTTGCCAGCGATGCCCAAACCGTGAACGGCTGGATTAGCGACTCCAAGTGTGGCGTTAAGGGGGCCAACGCGGGCGCGGAGGCATGCACCAAGAAGTGCATCGCCGGCGGCGCCAGCCCGGTCGTGGTTACCGATACGGACCAGAAAGTCCTGACGGTCGACAATCCCGATGCACTCAAGGAGCACTATGGACATCACGTTGCCGTGACCGGGCACATTGACGGCGACAAGATCCACGTGGACAGTGTCAAGATGCTCTGAGGCCGGGTCCCGTAAGTTCGCGGCTTGAGTCAACTCTGTCATCCTGAGCGAAGCGAAGGATCTGCTGTCTGTTGCGCTGAAAGGAAAAGCAGGTCCTTCGCTTCGCTCAGGATGACAAAATTCTTGTGGGTTGCTACGCGCGCTTCTATCTCACGTTCTTACTTCACTACGCCTTCCAGCGGCGAACTGGCAGTCGCATAAAGCTTCCGCGGCATACGGCCCGCCATGTATGCCTGTCGTCCGGCCAGCACGGCGTGCTTCATCGCTTCGGCCATCAGCACCGGTTCCTGCGCGCCGGCGATGCCGGTGTTCATCAGCACGGCATCGTAGCCTAACTCCATGGCCAGGGCTGCGTCGGAAGCCGTGCCTACGCCCGCGTCCACAATCAGAGGGACTCCGGTGATCATTTCGCGGAGGATGCGCAGGTTGGCGGCGTTCTGAATGCCCAGGCCGCTGCCGATCGGAGCGCCCAACGGCATCACCGCCGAAGCTCCGGCGTCCACCAGTCGCTTTGCGAACACGATGTCGTCCGAGGTATAAGCCAGTACGGTAAATCCTTCCTTCACCAGCACGCGCGTGGCTTCGAGCGTGGCTTGCACATCGGGATAGAGCGTTGCCTGGTCGCCAATCACTTCGAGCTTGATCCAGTCAGACAGGCCAACTTCGCGCGCCAGACGGGCGGTACGGATGGTGTCGTCAGCGGTATAGCAGCCGGCGGTGTTGGGCAAAAGGAAGTATTTATGGGGATCGATGTAATCGAGCAGAGATTCCTTGCTGCGGTCAAGATTCACCCGGCGCACGGCCACCGTCACCATGTCGGCGCCGCTGGCTTCGAGGGCGCGGGCGGTTTCCTGAAAGGATTTGTATTTGCCGGTTCCGACGATCAAGCGGGAACGGAAATGCCTGCCAGCGATAGTGAATGAATCCGTCATGAGCTTATTGTACGGCTCCGAGGCGGATGCAAACCATCCGCTTCGCGGCGGCAGCGGCCATGTGATGGGGTCCACGGACCAGGGTATGCTTAAAACTGAAGAGAGCGGGGTTAATCCCGCTCTCTCCCGTTCAGGCGTGCACGAGGCGATGGGTGGAAAAGGCACTCATCCAAGATGTGGCTACTGGCCGATACGTTTGCCCCAGCCGAAGGAAAACTTTATTCCCTGTTGCTCCGGAGGCAGGGTCGGGTCGTCAAGCGCGAGCGAGAAATACTCCTTCCCTTGGTTGAAGAAGACACCCTTGCTGACAATCTCGCCAGGAAAGAACTCGGGGACTTTCAGGGTCCAGGTAAACGAGCAATCGGGGTTGACAGTGAACTTCCCCAAAGCCGCTGTTTCGACCGACACTGGCCCGATTTTCTCGTACAACGTGCCTGTCCAGTCGCCGCTGAGGGAAACGTCTGCTCGTATGAAGAGTGAATCGGCCACGCCCATGGCCGGGTCATTCGCAATGATGCTTTCCGCATTCATCAGGTAGGTACCGAGCGCGGTATGCTGCCCGCAGAATTTCACCGGCTGGGCGGACTTCGAGATGCGGTGCCCGGTCCCGAGCCACGCCAGGGTGGGAAGGCCATTCTGAATGGAAGTGGGAACGGAGCGGAACTCGCGACCGTTGTCAAAAACGATAAAGCGTTCTTCCACGGTCGCCGACAGGCCGCCGGGCAGATTTGCGACGTAGGTGAACTTGCCGGTGCAGTTTTCGTTCAATTCGGTGATAGTCACCTGGTCCGGGATCGGGTCATAGCTCGCGTGGGGTAGCGCCCCGATGTAGATCCAGTAATAGCCATCGCCGACACCGTTCGGTTTGAATGTGACCAGCCCGACGTTGGCAAAAGGCGCCAATGCCGCCGCCCAATGGAGCGGGTACGGTTGCTGAGACGGGTCCATAATCAAACTGGATCCTTTTTCATAGATCACATAAGTGCCTACCATGGTCTGCAAGCTACATTTTCCCTGCGCGTAAGCCGCCGGAACAGCAACCCACAAGCAGAGAAGTAATGCGGTGAGTTTAAGTGTGCGATTCATAATATCCTCCTTTTTCTTTTTCCTCACAGTGTGCGTGCTCTGCCAAAACAGAATGTTGTTGGCTCGGTTCGAAAGTGAGGAGTAGGAATCACCCGGACTAAGCCGGGTGGCCCCACCCTTCCCTCGCTATTACTTGAGGCCGCAAATCATTCCCTGAGATGGAGCAACCGAAAACATTTGCGCATCCGGTGGGGGCTGAATTTCGGCGGGTAACTTTACATTCGGTCCGAACGGTCCCTGCACAGTGAAACTGCCGTAGGCGTTCTTGAACATCCCAGTTCCTTTGAAGAATTTGCCTACTTCCGTGATATGAAATACTCCCGAGGAGGAGACGGCGTCATTCACGTGCTCCGCCACGAACCGCATCTTTAGCTGAACTGTGTTGCCCTTGCCGAAATCTAAGGTCCACTTCTCCGTTCCTCGCCAGACATACCCATCGTCGAAAAACGATGTGTTGACACTTAGAATGTCGGGATGGCTAGCTTTGCGGCCAATCGTGAAATCTCCCACGCCATGCCAGGTGTCGGTATACCAAAAATAGATCGTGCCCGAGACGGGTACGCACTGACCTTGAGCCTGTGCTGTGGGCGCCATCAGCATCAGCACCCCTATCGTCAAAACAATCACTGACAAACACCTCAATAGTAAGGTTCGCATGATTTGAATTCTCCTCTCCGGTACAGCGTCTTTCAGACTGCGTTCTAAGCTGTGCGTGCTCGCCTCAGGGGGGTGCTGCGTCTCAACTGGCGGGAACTGTTCTTCGCAGAGGCGAGGAAATTCCATACCTATTCTTCTACTGCTGAGACCGTGAGATATGGTGGAACGGCTCTTCAGCGCGGCGAGACAACCCAGTTACTAGCAGAGCAGAGTGCAGAGTAGCGCCAATGAGACTCCTGCATCGGCGGATCGGTGGGCATCGGTGTCGCGGACACGTGCACGGACAAGCAGCAATGGAGCACCAGGTTTAGGGTGTGAGGAACTCAGGGACGCCTGAGTTGTCCGGGTCGCCACCGGCGACAGCGTGATTGAGAATAAAGGAGTACCTTCGCAGGGCAAGGCTTCTGATTCATCGTAGACGGCGTCCAGGACGTCCTCAGCCGGCAGACCCAGAGACATACCCAACGTGAGGATCATCAGCAACACGACGGCAAAGCGCGGTTGTGCCGTTCCGGCCATGAAGGGGCTTGTAACATGAAGGGTAGAACGGCGTCAGTGAGAATGGTCACATCTTGATGTGCGGTGATTGCCAAGAGCCAGAGCGCAAGGCCAGACGTCGCGGTTGAGAAATCTCGATTGCAACCGTGACGGTCCAAAGCCGATACCTGATGCGACGCGCGATCTCGGCGAGAAAAATCTCTGGGGGGGGGCGAAGAGCAGGTTTTGCTGCCTGGCAAATCTGTGGGTCCTTGCGAAGCACGGCCCAAGGCGTGCTATCCCCGAGCCACATCCGCCTTCGCATACATCTCATCAATCAACCTCCGGTACCGCTCCTCAATCCCCCGTCGCCGCACCTTGAAAGTATGGGTCATGGTTCCATCCGCCGCCGAGAATTCCTCCGGCACCACCACCACACGTTTCAGTTGTTCAAAGCGCGCCAGATTCTGGTTCAGGTCAGCGATGATGCCTTCGTACAGAGCCTGCACCTTGGCGTTTGCGACGAGGGATTCTCGCGAAGTGAACTCGACCTGGTTCGCCCGCGCCCACTCTTCCAGAAGGGGGAAGTGCGGCGAGATCAGCACGGCGGGAAACTTCCGCCGGTCGCCGAGCACCACCGCGGTCCCAATCAGCGGGTTCAGTTTCAGGGAACTCTCAATCGGTTGCGGCGCGATGAACTTTCCGCCGGAAGTCTTGATCAGATCCTTCTTGCGATCGGTGATCGAAAGATATCCCTCGCTGTCGAGGTGACCGATGTCGCCCGTCTTGAACCAGCCATCGACAAAGGCGTTGCGCGTTTCCTCGGGACGATTCCAATAGCCCTTGAACACCGAGGGCCCGCGCACCAGTACCTCGCCGTCATCGGCAATCCGCACTTCGACGTTGGCCAGCGGTTTGCCGACCGTACCCAGTTTGTGCGCCTTGGGTGTATTCACCGCGATCACCGGCGAGGTCTCGGTTAGCCCGTACCCTTCGTCGATGGGAATGCCAATATCGGCATACCACTCGGCCAATTCCCGGCCGAGCGGCGCGCCTCCGGAAATGAACTCCTCCGCCTTGCCCCCCATGCCTGCGCGCACTTTGGAAAAGACCAGGCGGTCCGCGAGTTTCCAGGAGAACGCCGCGGGCCGGGTTCCGGCGAGAATCTCAGCGCGGTGAGCGCGCCCCACCGAAACCGCCCAGCGATAGACCGCGCTGCGCGGAAAGCCCGCAGTCTTGAGGATTACCTGTTGGCGAATCTTCTCGTACACGCGCGGCACACCGATAAAGATGTCGGGTTGCACTTCCGCCAAAACCTTCGCCAGTTGTGCCAGGTCAGAACAATACGCCAGTACCACGCCGCGGTAGAGGAGCGCGAAGTCCACGTGCCGCGCCGTCACATGGGAGAGCGGCAGAAACGATACACTCACCTCTTCCTTCGTTCCGAAGCCGAAGACCTCCATGGAGCACGCGACATTCGACGCCATGTTCCCGTGGGTGAGCATCGCTCCCTTCGGAATTCCGGTCGTGCCTGAGGTGTAAATAATTGTTGCCAGGTCGTCGGGCTCAATGGATCGTGCGCGGGTGTCGAATTCCGGGTCGCTTTCCGCCGGCCCTTGCCGCATCAGTTCTGACATGGGAACCGCTTGCGCAGTGTCGATCGCGTCCATCACCAGAATGCGCTCGATGGGTGTGCGCGGCTGGATGGTCAGCATCTTTTCCAGTTGGTGCTGAGTGGATACGGCGATGACGCGCGCCCCGGAATCGTTGAGGAGAAACGAAGTCTGTTCCGCCGTCTGGGTGGGATACACCGGAACTGAGACAGCGCCCAGGGCGAGCGTCGCGAAATCAGTGATGGTCCATTCGGGACGATTTTCGCTGAGGATGGCGACGCGATCGCCTTTGCGAACTCCCCAGGATTCAAGCGCGCGAGCCACACCCACGACGCTACGGTAGATTTCCGTGGAAGAGATGGGCGTCCAGCCCTGGACCTGTCGTTGCAACATGACGCGGTCGCGGTGGTTTTGGCAGACCGCCAACAAAATGTCGTTTAGAGTCTGAAGGCTCATCCGATGCGAATTCAAGTTCCCGCAACCATTGTACGCAGCCCTTGCACAAACTCGGCAGATGCGCCTCGGTATTGCCGCTTGTGGAAGCGTTTTGGCGTTTTGACCGCGCTCGCGGCCGCAGTGTACCCTTCTAGAATTCCTTGCGGAGGGTTGTCCATGAAACGAAGGGGTATTTCGACAGTCTTGGGGATCTGGCTGCTCACCGCGGCGATGGTTTGTCCGCAGATCCAAGCTCAGGGCAAGAAACCTGAACCTCCCATGAAACTGAAAGTCGGCGACGTCGCTCCCGACTTCAAACTACAGTACTTTGATGGGAGCGACGACAAGGACGTTACCCTAAGCCAGTATCGCGGCAAGAGCAACGTGGTTCTTGCCTTTTACATCTTTGCGTTTACCGGTGGTTGAACCGCGCAAATGAAGGCCTTCCAGCAGAATCTTAAACAGCTGGAAGCCGCCGACACCCAGGTCCTGGGTGTGAGTATGGACAGCCCCTACGCCAATAAAGCCTTCGCCGACCAGATCGGAGTCACCTTCCCGCTGCTGAGCGATTGGGGAGGAGACGTCACTCGCCAGTACGGCGTCTACGTCGACAAATACAAAGCGGCGCGCCGCGTCAACTTCCTGATCGGCAAAGACGGAAAGATTCTGGAAGAGCAGATTGACCGGGATGCCATCGATCCCAAGAAGATCGTGGACGCCTGCGAACGCAAGAAGCTAAGCCACTGAGCGTGTCCGCAAGGCAGAGAAGCGCACGAACTGGTCAACGTGGAATTCAGCAGGCGTGTGGGAGCTCCAGAAGCGCCGGCCCGTATCACCTGCTTCACCCCACTGTGATATGATTTTTCTGCGGGGTGGAGCAGTCTGGTAGCTCGTTGGGCTCATAACCCAAAGGTCGGTGGTTCAAATCCACCCCCCGCAACCA
>JBGPFV010000044.1:0-11370 GCA_041483535.1 Terriglobia bacterium
CGGCATCCATCCGGACCAGGCGAAGCTCACGTTTGCCATGGCGCGGCACGCCGCCGTCGATCTTGCTCAGGTGGTGAATGCGGAATACAATCCGCACGATGTCGACCGGCTCAAGGCAGAAGATCTAACTCGTTTGCGAGCGGCACTCGCTCAACATGGTGTCCGTCTCAGCGCTACTCTAAACGATGGTGCGGACCTGCCGGAACGGCTGGGAGAACTTCAGGTCCTCTACGAGCCCTATCTTCACGCCATCGGTCGCCGGCTCTTGATGCCGTTGCCGCCGTGGGTCCACGCGGACCGGAAGAAAGATAACTGGCAGGGCAGTCCCTGGGACCGCGCCATCCAGGCGCGAGCGTTGGAGCATCCGGGGCATGCGGCGGGACACGCGCCGGACGATCACTTCTGACAGTGGTTCGAGTCGCCACTGACGTGCCGGGCGTCCTGTGTTGCCGCTTCGCAACTGGAGCGCTACTTGACTGAGGTCGACTCCTCGAGGCCGCGGTGCTTCAGCATGGCTTTCGTGTTGGGCGGTGCTCCGCGCCAAGCCTCGTACATTTTGCCTAGGTCCTGGGTGTTGCCCCTGGAGAGGACCATCTGGCGAAAGCGATCGCCGTTGGCACGCGTGAGTTCGCCGTGTTCGGTAAACCATTGATAGGCGTCGTCGGCGAGCATTTCGGTCCAGAGATAGGCATAGTAGCCGGCGCTATATCCGCTTCCCCAGATGTGGCTGAAGTAGCTGGAGCGATAGCGGGGAGGCACATAGCTCACATTGAGGTGGGTCTTATCGAGCGCTTGCTTTTCAAACTCGTCCGGATTCTGAAGTGGGGCCTCGGGAGCGAGTGCGTGCCACTGCATGTCGAGTTCCGCCGCGGCCAGGAGTTCGGTCATGTCGTAACCTTTGTTGAAGATCTCCGCTTTCCTGATCCGTGCGGCGAGTTCCTCTGGCATCGGGGCACCGGTTTTATAGTGCTTCGCGTAGTGAGCGAAAATCGCGGGATAGAGGGCCCAGTGCTCGTTGAACTGCGACGGAAATTCGACAAAGTCGCGAGCGGTTGAAGTACCGGCGAGCGTGGGATACTCGGCGTCGGAGAACATGCCGTGCAGGGCGTGTCCAAACTCGTGGAACATGGTGATGACGTCGGTGAAGCTGATCAACGCGGGTTCGCCTTCGGCCGGTCGCGGAAGGTTGGCGACGTTATACACGACAGGTTGTGTTCCCCGCAGGCGTGACTGGCCAACGAATTCTGACATCCAGGCTCCGCCATTTTTGTTATCGCGCTTGAAGTAGTCGCAGTAAAAAAGAGCCAGGTGCTTGCCGTTCGCGTCGAAGACTTCGAAGACGCGCACCTCGGGTTGATAAACAGGAATGTCGTGCCGCTCTTTGAAAGTGAGCCCGTAGAGCTGATTGGCGGCATAGAAAACGCCGTTCTGGAGGACGTTGTCGAGCTCGAAGTAGGGCTTTACCTGCGCTTCGTCGATGTCAAAGCGGGCCTTGCGGACCTGCTCGGCGTAGAAATCCCAGTCGTAGGCCTGGACCTGGAAGCCGCCCTTCTGGGAGTCGATGACAGCCTGGATATCTTTCGCTTCGCGAGCGGCTTGGGCGGTGGCGGCGGGGACGATGGCATCCATGAACTGCACAGCGGCTTCGGGTCTCTTGGCCATCTGATCTTCGAGTTTCCAGGCGGCGAAGCTGGAATAGCCGAGGAGTTTGGCCTTCTGTGCGCGGAGTTGAGCCAGCCGAGCGATGGTCTCGCGCGTGTCGTTGGCGTCTCCACGCTCGGTTCTATTCCACGAATGCTCGAAGATGGCCTGACGGGTTGCGCGATCGCTGAGCGACACCAGGTCGGGCTGCTGGGTGGTGTTCTGGAGCGGAATCACGAAGCCTTCCAGTTGACGGCCCTTCGCCGCCTGCGCTGCCGCGGCGATGCGGGCGTCGGAGAAGCCGGCGAGCGCGGCCTTGACGGTGGTTGTATAGGCACCGTCTTTTGTGGCGGCGAGTAGTTTGGTGTTGAAGGCATCGGAGAGCGAAGAAATCTCTTCGTTGAGTTTTCGCAGTTTCGTCTTGTCGGCTTCCGACAGCTTGGCGCCTGCGTGAACGAATTGGTCGTACGTGTGCTCGAGCAAGCGGAGAGACTCGGGGTCGAGCTGGAGCGTGGCATGTTGCTGGTAGATGGCGGCAACGCGCGCGAAGAGTTTCGTGTTGAGGTAGATGAAGTCCCGATGGGCAGCGAGTTTGGGAGCCTCGACGGTCTTGACTTTCTGGAGGGTGGGATTGGTATTGGCTCCGGTGACCCCGTCGAAGGCTGCCATTGCGCGTTCGAACAACAAGCCGCTTTTTTCCATGGCGACGATGGTGTTGTCGAAAGTGGGGGCGGCGGAATTGTCGGCGATGGCCTGAATTTCAGCCTCCTGCTGCGCCATCCCGGCCTCAATCGCGGGCTGGTAGTCTTCATCCTTAATTTTGTCGAAGGGTGGCGCCTTGAAGGGCAGTGTGCTGGGCGCGTAGAAGGGGCTGGAAGGACCGAAATCGGCCGCCGCGGCGAGGGCGGTGTTGATGGAGCCGAGCACGGTGGCTCCGACAGGGATCAGGGTGCTCACAAATAAAAGGACGGTCTTTGCGTCTAGAAGTCGATCGAAGTTCATCATGGATATTGGCGGTGCCTCGGACCTGATTGTAAACGGGCGGATGGGGACACTGGGTCAACAAAAACATAACAGTTGAGAATTGATGAGATGCGATTTCTCACCAACAATCCGTCGCCGCGCGTTGAGGCGGCCTCCCCTTATTCGCTGATCCCATTTCTCGATTCTGCTAACATTCCTCCTTCATGAAACCCGTGGGCGAAAATGTGGTGCACATCGAGGCGCAGGTCCTGCGGGCGCTGGAACTTAGAGGCAAGCATGGACTTTAGCATCGTCGCGGCCGCCGCCGTCTTCTTTGTCGTTGTAGGAGTTCTGCTGTATTCGATCATCCTGTACAACGAGCTGGTGCGTCTGCGGAATGACAATGACCGCGCCTGGGCCAACATCGATGTATTGCTCAAGCAGCGGCACGACGAGATTCCCAATCTTGTGGAGACCGTGAAAGGCTACATGCAGCATGAGCGCCAGACCCTGGAGGCGGTCACCGAGGCCCGGGCCGCCTCGATCAGCGCCGCCAGCATTGGGCAGAAGGCCCAGGCCGATTGGATGCTGACCGGCGCGCTGCGCGGACTGTTCGCCGTGGCGGAAAATTATCCGCAGTTGAAAGCCAACGAGAATTTCCTTCGTCTGCAGAACCGGATTTCTGAACTGGAAGAGCGGATCGCCGATCGCCGTGAATTTTTCAACGACGACGTTAACACTTACAACACCCGCGTCCGCCAGGTACCGGAGGTTCTTCTTGCCTCGCTGATGGCCCTGAAGCCGCGAGAATTCTTCAAAGTATCGGAAGGAGACCGGAAGCTGGTGGAAGTGGGCCTCATGAAGGAACGAGGCAACGTGTAGCGGAGAGCGCCTTACTGACCTTTTTTACATGAGTGGCCAGTTATTGTGGACCTCGAACCATCACGTCCCAGAATTCCGGTTAGCTGAGAATTTTCCAAAGCGCCCACAACGTCCAGAGCGGGCCTCCCCAAATAAACAGAAAGGATTTCCACGCGAGCTGGGATACGACATCCCGCTGGCTGCGGGTGGAAATTACGAATGGGTTCTGGCCCCGCGTCAAGATCGTCGGCGGATACAAGTTGAACTCTCTACCTTGGGCGGCACCCGAGGGCAGATTTGGGTTCAGACACGTGAATGCCTCCCGCCGCAGCAAATCGGCTTCATCCAGGCTGACGAATCCAGGCCCGATCCGCGACAACGAGCTGGCTCCCGGGTCCTTTGCGGCCCATGGATTTTCACACAATGTGCCGAGAATAAAAATTTTGTCGTCGGGCAGGATGCAGTACTCTTGCGCATCCACCAGATCCTGTCTTGCCGCGCCGTGCCGGGCTAGAATATGGGTAAGATATTCCCCGCCATCCCCTGTAACGCCGGTCCATTGCATCTCGGCGCCTGCGGGATAAATCATCAGCTCTCCCGTGCCATCGTCGACAAAGAGGGGGGCGCAGACCTCGTCGATGATCGGGCGGCTCCTCTTTCGAAAGACGCGAATCACCACCCGGTAGTACAGGCAGTCCCTTGAACTCAGCGGAGAAACTAGCGTGTAAGGACCAACCGCCTTGCCGGCAACTTCCACGGCACCGATAGCAGCCGCCCGGACCGAGGAGCACGGAATGTCAAGGATGAGACGCTTGCGCTGAAACAAGCGGAAGCCCCGGTAAAACAGGTACGGTCCCACCACCACGCCTAAGGCAGCCCAAAACAGAGGCTGGCTCAGCAGCCAGATGAACTGACGGAGCAGGAAGCTGATGAGCCCGTCGGAGCCATTAATTTCGAAGTCTTTAATTGCTACGGTGAGCATCGGTCCGCATAAGCATATACCGGACCGGCACAGTTTCCACTAAGACCAATGGCCCGATCACCCGATGACCCGATGCTCCGTCCCTTCTGCTACCATTTCCCCTTCATGAAGCACGTGGGCGAAAACGTGGTGCGCATTGAGGCCGAGGCGTTGCGGGCGCTGGCTGACCGGCTCGCGGGTCCGATGGCCGCGGACTTCAACCGGGCTCTCGCTCTGCTCTTCGACTGCCGGGGCCGGGTGGTCGTGACCGGGATGGGGAAGAGCGGGCTGATCGCTCGCAAGATCGCGGCTACGTTAAGTTCGACCGGGTCGCCTGCGCTTTACCTGCATCCGGTGGAGGCGCTGCATGGCGATCTGGGGATGATCGTGCGCGGCGATCTTGTGCTGGCGCTTTCGGCCAGCGGCGAGACGGAAGAAATTCTGCAGTTGCTGGCTACGATTAAACGGCTGCAGGTTCCGCTCATCAGCATGACTTGCGACGACCCTGCAAAGACCGTCGCGGACAAGAGTGTCCGCGCCACACGGGCCTCGACTCTCGCATCGTCGGCTGACGTCGCTCTGGATTGCTCGATTTCTCAGGAAGCTTGTTCGCTGGGGCTTGCCCCTACCGCTTCCACCACGACCATGCTCGCTCTGGGCGATGCTTTGGCGGTGGCGCTTTCGGAAAAACGAGGGTTCAAGGAAGAAGACTTCGCCAACCTGCATCCTGGCGGCAAGCTGGGTAAACGGCTGGCGCGGGTCGAATCGTTAATGCATTCCGGAGACGCGGTTCCGCGGGTGACGGCGCAGACGAAAATGCCGGACGTGATTTACGAAATGTCGCGCAAGAAACTGGGGATGACGGCGGTGGTCGAGGGCGACCGTCTGCTGGGGGTGATCAGCGATGGCGATCTGCGGCGGTTGCTCGGGCAGCGCGGCAAAGATGCGCTCGACCTCGAGGCAGGGGATTGCATGACCCGCAATCCGAAAACGATCGGTGCGCGGGACTTCGCAGCTACCGCGCTGGCGCGCATGGAAGAGATGAAGATTACGTCGCTCGTTGTAGTGGATAACGAAGTGGATGGCGAGCGGCGCTTGCTGGGGATCGTGCACCTGCACGATCTGTGGGGCACCGAGATGGTGTAGCGATAGCCCCCAGAGGGGCATTGAATTTCGATTCGATTGGGCATCGCTGAAGCGATGCCCTGATACAAACCCTGAGTTTTCCTGCCGCGGACCTCACCGAGGGACGGAGATAGAAGAAGTGGCGATTTCACCAGCACCGCATGTGGCGGAACGAGCGGCGTTCTACGCGGTCATCGTCTGCTGGTGGATATTTGGCCTGACGTTCTGGCTGCGGAAACGTCCGCCCCGAGCCCGCGAGGCGAAACGCGATTGGACTTCGCTCAGCGGATTGTTGTTGCAAGCCGCAGGCTACGTCTGCGTCTGGTCCTTCCCCCTGCGGCAGAAACAATTCTCGCCGGTCGTGTCCGGATCGCCGGTGGTGGAATGGGGATTGGCCGCGCTGACCGTGGTCATCGCCGTCGCTTCGACCTGGCTGGTGAACGCAGCCGCGCGGCGTTTGGGGAAGCAATGGGCTCTGGCTGCGCGCCTGGTGGAGGGCCACACCCTCATTCGGGAGGGGCCTTATCGCTTCGTGAGGAACCCGATCTACACGGGCATGTTGGGGATGCTCCTGGCTACCGGACTGGCCGTGACGCAGTGGATCCCGCTGCTGATTGCGATCGGGTTGTTCATTCCCGGAACCTACATCCGGATTCGCAGTGAAGAGCGCCTGCTGCGCGAGGCCTTTGGCTCCGAGTTCGAAGCGTATGCGCGCAACGTGCCGGCGCTAATCCCAGGAATTTATTAGGCTCGTCAGGTTGCGGAAAGCGAAAGTCCCTTTCCGTAGAGACGCGGCTTGCCGCGTCTGAGATGGGGCAAGCCCCGTCTCTACAGCGGAAGAACTTACTACGCGTACCGCTCCCTCAGGAAATCGCCGATCGCCGAATACGCGGCGGTTAGCGTCTTTTCGTCGGGCAGGAAAACGATGCGGAAGTGTTTCGTCCCAGGACGCTGTCCGAAGCCGGAGCCGTGCACGACCGTCACGTACTTCTGGCGAATGAGTTCGGTGACGAAGACGTCGTCGCCCTCCGGAATGTCGATGCGTGGGTACGCATAGAAAGCACCGCGCGGCTCGACGCAACTTACGCGCGCAGTTTCGGCGCACCAGTTCATGGTGAGATCGCGGCGGCGTCGCAGCTTGCGTTTCACTTCGACGAGGTGATCCTGCGGGCCTTCGAGCGCCGCCTTGATCGCGTACTGCTCGGGGTGATTGGCGCAGAGGCGCGCCCGCAACAGCTTGTTTACACCTTCCAGGTAGGGCTTGATGACGGAAGCTTCACCGCTCGCAATGCCCCATCCGATGCGCCATCCGGGGGCGAGGTAATTCTTGGACAGTCCGCCAAAGGTAATGACCGGCACGTCGGGCGCGACCGCAGCCATGGCAACGTGCGGATCGTCATCCTGGTTTTCCCCACCGATAATCAGCTTGTCGTAAATCTCGTCGGCAAAAATAATCAGGTTGTGTTGGCGCGCCAGTTCCGCCATCTGCTCGAGCCTCTGGCGGGTGCAGACCGAGCCGGTCGGATTGTTGGGATTGATCAGCACAATCCCGCGCGTCCGCGGCGTGATCTTTCTCTTGATGTCGTCGAGATCGGGTTGCCAGCCGTCTTCTTCGTTCAGGTAATAGGTGTTCAGTCCGATTTCGAGCTTCGCCAGAACCGCCGAATAGAGCGGATAGTCGGGACACGGGGTCAGCAGGTTGTCGCCCGGGTTGAGCAGCGCGGTCAGGCAGATATCGACCGTCTCGCTGACCCCCGAGGTGACAAAGACATCCTGAATGTTGGCGATCCCCTTGCGCGCCGCCTCGCCGCGAATCGCGTCGAGCGCTTCCTGGATGCCGGAGGAAGCAGAGTATCCATTCTTGCCGTTGCGCATGGCCTGATGGACGGCTGCAATCATGTGGGCGGGCGTCTGGAAGTCAAAGTTGAGCGGGTCGCCGATGTTGAGCGGAAGAATTTTGTGTCCCTGGCGGGCGACCTCGTCGGCGACGCAGGCCAGGTCGCGAATGGCATAGCGGACATTTTCCAGACGGGCGGCCGGGGTGATTTCGCGGGCTTGCGATACGGGCATGAGAAGCGCTCGCTTTCCGCCTAGATTGTACAAGAGCCCGCAGCCGAGGTTGCTGGATCTTGCTGGACTTCGCGGGACAAGGGCGGAAGAAATCGTATCCCGACTGAGTTTCGGTTCAGCGGGTGCTGAAACTGATCGTGACGGTCTCGTCGCTCGGCGACGCGGCAGGAGCGTATTTCCAAGTCATCACGGCCTTGGCTGCGCTCTCGGCGAGAACCGCGTCGCCTCCCAGAACGTCGATGCCAGCCACGGTTCCGTTCGCCAGCACCCTGGCACGCAGGCGAACGATCCCGCCGATTCCTTTGCTTTTTAAGACTGCGGGATAGTCGGGCTTTTGGGTCCGAATGAGCTTGCGACCGGAGTGTTCCTCAGACTGGGATCGCCCAGCCAGAACCAAGCCGAGCGCCAGGCAGAACACCAGCAGCGACAAACTCGCCAACGACATCCTTGCCAACGACATCCTCTTCCGCTTGTTGCTCATGGCCCGGGAACCGCCGCATAGATCGTAGGCAATCTGTACCCACTGGAAGGGCCCAAAAACGTATAAACCCTGCCAAACTACGGTAAGCGTTTCGAAGGTCGAGCGGCAAGATCACCGATGGAGTCGTCCAAAAAACAATGCGATCGGCGGCAGCGCAGGGGCACAGCAAGAAGGCAGTGTGCCACTCACTAAAGATTGGGGTTCGACTCCAAAAAAATCAGCCGCCCGAGACTCGCTCGGACGGCTGAATACCGCGAAATGATAAGGCAATTTTAATCTAACGTTAATCCGCCCGATCGATCTGCGCCTTCTGCAGCTTGTCGGAGTAATCCACGTACACGGCTTTCCACTCCGTGTAAAAGTCGATCGCGCCGATGCCGCCTTCGCGGTGTCCGTTGCCGGTGGCCTTGGTGCCGCCGAAGGGCAAATGGACTTCCGCGCCGATGGTCGGAGCGTTGATGTAGGTAATGCCGGCCTCCAGATCGCGGACGGCCGCGAAGGCCTTGTTCACATCCTTGGTGTACAGCGACGACGACAGGCCGTAGTCGATGTTATTGGCAATCTCGATGGCGTTCTCGATGTTGTCGCAGGGGATGATCGAAACCACCGGCCCGAAAATTTCTTCCTGAGCGATGCGCATCTTGGGATCGACGTCGGTGAACACGGTGGGTTCCAGAAACCAGCCATGCTGATATTCGCCCTGGTCGAGGCGATGGCCGCCGGTGAGCAACTTCGCGCCTTCGGATTTTCCGATCTCGATGTAGTTCAGGTCGGTTTTGAGCTGGTTCTCGTTGATCGCCGGACCCATCTCGACGGTCTCGTCGAGGCCGTTGCCGACTTTGATCTTCTTCGCGCGCGCGACGAAGTGTTCGACGAACTCGCGGTAAACGCCTTTCTGCACGATGATGCGGCTGGTCGCGGTGCAGCGCTGTCCGGTGGTGCCGAACGCGCCCCAGAGGCCACCTTCGATGGCGAGGTCGAGATTGGCATCGTCGAGCACGATCATGGGATTCTTGCCGCCGAGTTCGAGCGAACAGTGCTTGAAGCTCTTGGCGGCCGTCGCGCCCACGATTCTGCCGACTTCCGAAGAGCCGGTGAGCGAGATGGCGCGGACCACCGGATGCTCGGTCAGCGGCGTGCCGACTTCGGCGCCGAAGCCGGTCACGATGTTGATGACGCCTTTCGGGATGCCGGCGTCGGTCAGCGCCTGCACCAGGTTGAAGGTGGAGAGCGGAGTGTCTTGCGCCGGCTTGATCACGCACGTGTTGCCGCAGACCACGGCGGGCAGCAGCTTCCACGAAGCGATCGCCATGGGGAAGTTCCAGGGCGTAATCATGCCGCACACGCCGATGGGCTGGCGGACGGCCATGGCAAATTTGTTGGGCAACTCGGACGGTACGGTGGGACCGAACAGGCGGCGGCCTTCGCCGGCGTTGTAGTAGGCGGCATCGATGGCTTCCTGCACGTCGCCGCGGGTTTCCTTCAAGACCTTGCCCATTTCGCGGGTCATTTCGCGGGCATGGTTTTCTTTGCGCTCGATCAGGATCTCGGCGGCGCGGAAAACCATCTCGGCGCGGCGGGGCGCGGGCACCAGACGCCATTTGGCGAACGCGCGCTTGGCCGCATCCACGGCCGCGTCTACGTCAGCCTTATTCGACCGCTGAAAGATGGCGACGACCTCGCGCGTGTCGGCGGGATTGCGGTCTTCGAACGTTCGCCCGCTGACCGATTCGACCCATTCGCCGTCAATGAAATTCTTGCAAACCTTGGTCTTGGTGGTGCCGCCCGCGGTTGCCGGACTGGTCAGGGTATCGGTCGCCATAGGAGCCTCCTGGGAGTAGTGCCAATCCTCAATGCTAACAACCGGGGTGAAGACGGGCAAGCGAGGGTGAATTCGATGAGCGGACTATGTGTTTGCGCGACTGGGCTGCTTCCGAGTAGCCGGCAATCCGGGAGTTGGCCCTACTGTGGTTTGCGTTTCAGCGGCTTGCCAATCGCGAGCAGGAAGATGGCACTCTTGTCTTTTGCGTGCGGTGAAAAGAAGTTAATTACGTCATCGTCGAAGAAGGTCAGGCCAGTCGCACCCAGGTGCTGGGCATACGCAGCCAGGTAGATCCTGCCGCCGATGGTGCCCGCTTCGAGCTGGACGGCCCGGTAGCCGCGGTTCCCGTATCGCTCCAGAACGCGTTTCAAATCGGCGAGAAAGAAGATGTCCACGCAGGCGTCCGCCGGCAGCTCCTGCTGCAGTCCAAGATAGTAGGCCTCGGCGCGGAATTCCCCCTCTTTTAAAAGCTCCAAAGTGTTCCGCTGACACCGGAAGAAGTAAGCGCCCGGCTTGAGCCCCTGCACCGAATGCACGATCAGGTAAAGATCGTTGAGTTGTGCGCCGGGCGGCTCAAGGAAGTCAGTCGGAAGACCTCGCGTGGCGCAGTCGAAAATGGTTGAGAGTTGTGCAGGTGTGATGGATGCCGCCTTATCGAACGTTCGGGTAGAGCCGCGGCGCAGGATCACCTGCTCGATCGTGTCCTTCGGTTGTTCTTCTTCCGGCAGTGGCTGGAGGCAAACTGCCTCGCCTGCCAGAACGGAAGATGAGAGCACCGGTTGTTTCCTGCGCCACTGACGCACTTCCTCTTCGGACTCAAGCGATGACGCTTCGTGCATCTGAAGCATGGTGGGATATTCGACCTCGCTCCGCGAAAGCGGGATCGTCTCCAGGCCGAGCGCTGGAGCCTCTCTCAGGGCCCGCAGCGAACTCTCCAATGTGCGCCCGATCGGTACCAGACAAAATGAGACCTCACGCCGCGTATCGAGATCAAGCAAGCGGTTCACCTCGGCGTCCACGAACCCGAGCACGATCTCGGCCGGAAGCCCCGAAGCCGCGGAAACGGCAAGCATATTCGCCAGCAGCGTGCCGTTGTCCCAGCCGAAATGGCGATAGGCGCGCGCCTGGTACTTCCAGGCGTTCCGCCAGTACGTTCCGGTGCAGATCATCGTCGCGGGCGCGTGAGCCACCGCGGGTTCCATCGCCGTCGTCTGAGCCAGATTTCTGCGAAAATCACCTTTTCGTAGAAGCCGTAGCGATACATCCGCCGGATTGAAGTGGTACACGCCGGCATCCAGGCCCGGGAGATCGCTAGTCACGACGTACAGCTCGATCTCGTAGAGAGCTCCGGTGCAGGCTGCGGCGCGAAAGTAGATTTCTCCGTCTGGATATGCTCGCTGTTTGGTAATCCCTGCTGAGAAATAGAGGATGCGCGCCAGATCCTGA
>JBGPFV010000045.1:0-11305 GCA_041483535.1 Terriglobia bacterium
GCCTCGAAGAAGAATCTGCGGCTGGTGGAAGTTCCTGCCGGACAGCAGAACTGGGTGCTGAAAAATGTTTCTGGAGGCCTGCTGATTCAGGATTCCGACCTTCACAGGCTAGTGGAGGCCGATCTGAAAGTGGTTAGCAAGCGTCCGCCGACTGCGGAAGAAAAACGGGCGCTGCTGTTCGCGTGGAAGGTCGTGAAGCACGTGAAGTCAAACGCCATTGTCTATGCCCGTCAATACGCCCGCGATGGGCAAACGGTGGGCGTCGGCGCCGGACAGATGAGCCGGGTCGATTCCTGCAAGCTCGGAGCCATGAAGGCGCAACTGCCCCTGAAGGACACGGTGGCCGCCTCTGACGCCTTCTTTCCGTTCCCGGACGGCGTCGAAGAAATCGCCAAGGCGGGGGCTACCGCCATCATTCAGCCCGGCGGGTCGGTGCGCGACCGGGAGGTCATCGAAGCCGCGGATCGGCTGGGGTTGGCCATGATCTTTACCGGGGTGCGGCATTTCCGGCATTAGTTGATTTGCTGGTGGAGAGCCGGGCGTCTCGCCCGGCCGCTGGGACGGGTAAGACGCCCGTTGCTCCACCGTAGACCCTGTACTTCCGGCTTTCATTCCACCCTACGCTTTCTCTCCGCCGAAATGCCCGCCAAGGGTAGAATAAGAAAATACGGATGACCTCGGATCAGCATCCAATCAAGGTGTGGGCTGCAATTTACAGGTTGCGGGACTCTTCATGAAAAAACGGTTGTGGATTGCCTCTGTCGTCTTAACCGGGTCATTTTTGCTGGCCCAGAACCCCGCTCGGGCCGCGGATTCCCCGGCTGCCGTTGGCTCTCCGTCCGCCACCAAGGGCAAGACGCCCGACCGCGCCGCCGCCTACTACCATTTCACCCTGGCGCACATGTACGAGGAACAAGTCGCCAACGGGCGCAGCGAGTTGGCCAATAAGGCGATTGAGGAATACCGCGCCGCCATTGATGCGGACCCAAACTCGGCGTACCTGACGTCAGGTCTGGCCGAGCTCTATAACAAGATCGGCCGCATCCGCGACGCCGTGGTCGAGGCGCAGGACCTGATCAAACGCAATCCCAACAATCTGGAAGCCCGGCGTCTGCTGGGAAGGATCTATCTGCGCTCGCTCGGCGACATGCAGGCGGGCGGCGGTTCGGAAAGCGTGCTGAAGCTGGCGATCGAGCAGTATGAGCAGATCATCCGCTTGCAACCCGACAGCATGGACGATCACCTGCTTCTGGGGCGGCTCTATCGCTTGAACAACGATCTGCAAAAAGCGGAGAGCGAATTCAAGATCGCGGTGAAGTTGCAGCCGGACTCCGAAGAAGCGGTCACTACCCTGGCGTATCTCTACAACGAACTGGGCGACACGGCTCGCGCCGCTCAAGTGCTCAGTTCGATACCGAACACGGCGCGCTCGGCGAAGCTCTATTCCGCGCTTGGGTACACCTACGAGCAGCAAAAGCAATACAAGAACGCCATCGAGGCGTATCGGCACGCGATTGAACTGGATCGGGACAATCTGGATGCCATTCGCGGGCTGGCGCAGAATCTGCTGAACGATGGGCAGGCCGATGCCGCACTGGAACAGTACAAAGTGATCGCGGACGCGAATCCGGAAGATGCGCAAACCTACGTTCGCATCGCGGAGATCTACCGCAAGCAGGGCAAATTCGATCTGGCGCTGGATCATCTGAAAAAAGCCGAGACCATGGTGCAAGACTCGGTCGAGGTTCCCTACAACATCGCCGCCATCTACCAGGCGCAGGGGCGTTTCGACGAAGCCATTGCGATCATGCGCGACCTGCTGAAGAAATCGGAGAAGGCCGACGGCAAGTACTCGAACGGGGAGAAGAGCAATCGGGCGGTGTTTCTGGAGAGGCTGGGGACAATCTACCGCGACCAGGGGAACAATGCGGCAGCCAACGAGACTTTTCGCGAGATCGTTGCGCTGGGCGGCGACGACAACATCGAGCGCGGTTATCAGCAGATCATCGATACCTGGCGGGAAGCCAAGGAATGGCAGAAGGCTCTGGACACTGCGAAAGAAGCGGTGCAGAAGCTGCCCAGCCCCCAACTGAAGATGGTGCTGGCTTTGCAGCAGGTCGATATGGGCGATGCGGACAAGGCGCTCGCCGACGTGCGCGCGATGTTGAAGGGCGGCGCCAACTCCAGTTCGAATTCAAATTCCGAAGACCGCGAGGTTTACATCACCTTGGCACAGATGAACGCGCGGCTGCGCCGGTTCAGCGATGCCGCACAGGCGCTCGACAAGGCCGAGCAGCTATCGACGAAGACGGATGACAAGGAATATGTCTGGTTTCTCCGCGGCTCCAATTTTGAGCGTGAGAAGCGCTACGCGGAAGCGGAAGAACAGTTCAAGAAAGTGCTGGCCAGCGATCCGGAGCATGCTTCGACGCTGAATTATCTGGGCTACATGCTGGCCGACCAGAACATGAAGCTCGAAGAGGCGCTGGGATACATCAAGCGCGCGGTGGATCTGGATCCGGCCAACGGCGCCTATCTCGATTCTCTCGGTTGGGCCTACTTCCGCCTGGGGAAATTTGAATTGGCGGAAAGCAACCTGCTGAAGGCTTCGCAGAAAATCAACACCGACCCCACGGTGCACGACCACCTGGGCGATCTGTACCAGAAAACCGGGCGGCTCAAGTTGGCGGCGACGCACTGGGAGCGCGCGCTGACCGAGTGGAACCGTACCATTGTCGCGGAAGTCGATCCGGCGGATCCGGCGCGGGTGCAGAAGAAACTCGATTCGGCGAGGATGAAGCTGGCGAAGGAAGAGGACGCGAAGTAGAAAGCGATTTCCGTAGAGACGCGGCTTGCCGCGTCTCCCACCGCGTCCAGATGTCGGCAAGCTGAGACGGGGCAAGCCCCGCCTCTACATGAACTGCTAGACTCTTTCCATGCTCGCTGATTATGCGGTGCGCGTTGAAGACTCCCGCGGACGCCGCCATCCCGAGCCGCCGCATCCTTACCGCAACGATTTTCAGCGCGACCGCGATCGGGTCGTCCATGCTCGCGCCTTTCGCCGACTGGAAGCGAAGACACAGGTCTTCACTCGCCGTTACTCCGACCACTTCCGCAACCGGCTGACTCATACCATTGAGGTGGCGCAGATTTCGCGCACCATTGCGGCGCAACTTGGATTGAACACCGACTTGGTGGAGGCGCTCGCCCTGGTGCACGACCTTGGGCACCCTCCGTTCGGCCACTCCGGAGAGAAAGCGCTCGACAGCGCCATGCGGCAGCACGGGCTTTCCTTCGATCACAACCTGCACGCGCTCCGCATTGTCGAGGACTTCGAACTCCGCTACGCCGCTTTTCGCGGATTGAATCTGACCTTTGAAGTGCGCGAGGGCATCATCAAGCACTCGCACGATTACGACGCTAAGGACCATCCCGATCTCGCCGAGTATCTGCTCGACGCGCGGCCGCCGCTGGAGGCGCAGCTCATCGACCTGACCGACGAGATCGCGTACAACACCGCCGATCTCGACGATGGCTATGAAGCCCGGCTGCTCACGGTGGAACAGATTGCGGACAGCGTGGATCTTTTCGCGCGCCATTATCGCGAAGCAAAAAGGCTGTACCCGAATACCGCCGAGAAACTGGTTTTTAACGAGGCGTTGAAAAGCATCTTTGACGGGTTGGTCGGAGACCTGATTACGAACACGGCGCGACGTGTGCAAGCGGCGGGCGTGCATTCTCTGGAAGATGTCCGCCGCCGCGGCGAGCGGCTGGCCGCATTCAGTCCGCCCGTCGAAGAGCAGCGACGCCGGCTGAAAGACTTTCTCTACGAAAATCTATACTACAGCCCGGCGCTGGCGGCGGAGAAAGAAGATGCCGAGCGGATCACCGGAGAACTCTTCGCCCACTGGATGGAAGAGCCCGACGATCTGCCGCGCACCTACCGCGAAAAAGCTGGGCAGGAGCCGCTACCGCGCGTCATCTGCGACTACATCGCCGGCATGACCGACCCGTTCATCTACCAGCAGTATGAGAAGTATTGCGGAACGTAACAGCGCGTGGGGGAATGTCTCGGCGTTCCACCTCCTAATTTTGATTTTGTCATCCTTCGCTTCGCTCAGGATGACAATTCTTTCAGGTCGCAAATCACTTTGCGTACGTCACCCGGTAAATCACGCCCCCCGCATCATCGCTCAAATACATCGTCCCATCGCCGCCGAATGCAATCCCCACCGGACGCCCCATCCACCGGCCTTTTTTGGTTTCGCCGGGCGCCAGCCATCCCGTAATGAAGTCTTCCGCGCTGCCCTGAGGTTGCCCTTTATCGTCGAGTTTCACCCGCACAACTTTGTATCCCGTCGGAACGCTGCGATTCCACGATCCATGAAACGCGACGAAGAGGTTGTTTCGGTACTCGGCGGGAAACTCCGAACCTTCGTAGAACGCGAGTCCCAGCGGAGCGGAGTGCGCAGGCATCTGGACCTTCGGCCGGATCACATGGTTACACCTGCCGTCGCCTGGTTTCGTGAAGTTTGAATCGGGCACGCGGTCGCCATAGCAATAGGGCCAGCCAAAGTCGCCGCCGTCTTTCCCGAGATCGACGATCACTTCCGGCGGCAGATCGTCGCCCAGCCAGTCGCGTCCGTTGACGGTGGCCCACACCGTATTCGTCTTCGGATTCACCGCCAGCCCCACCGCATTGCGCAGGCCTTTCGCGAAGATTTTCTGGCCGCTGCCATCCGGATTGAATTCCATCACGCCCGCTCGCCGCGGATCTTTTTCGATACAGACGTTGCAACTCGATCCGGCCGAGACGTACATCTTGCCGCCATGAAACAGGAGGGTGCGCGTGGAGTGTCCGCCGCCAGCCGGCAGACCGGCGAGCGATTTCGGATCGGACGCGCGCAGGTTCGCCTCGTCCCAGTTGTAGCGGCGAACCTTGTCGTTTTCGGCGACGTACAGTTTGCCTGCGTAAAAGGCGAGCCCGTGCGGCTCATTCAGCCCATCGAGAACGGTTACGATTCGCTCGGCCTTGCCCGCGTGTTTCGGGTCGGGAAGCGCGACCACCTTGCCCTCGCCCGATTCGCCGACCAGCAGCGCGCCGCCGGGACTGAAGACCATCATGCGCGCGCCGTCCACGTCTTCGGCAAAAACTGAGATATGGAATCCCGGCAGCGCTTTCAGTCGCGCAAGATCGAAACGAGTTTTCTCGGCGTGCGCCGAGCCGGTGTGAGCCAGGAAAGCCAGCAGAGAGGAAAGGACCGCGAAGCATATTCGGCGCATGTCCAGCAGGCGGCGGGAGAACTCGTTTCCAGACAAGAGCCGTCACCTCAGCGGCTAAAGCCGCGTGCAAAACATTGCCAATTACCGCAGCGCTGAAGCGCTGCGCCACCCAAAATCCAAATGCGCCAATACCCAAAGATCCAGGTGCGCCACCCCAGAATCCAAAGTGTGCCAAAAACCCAAAATCCAAGATCCAAGATCCAAATGCAACACTTTTTCCGCAGCCTGCCAGGCGTTGCCATATTTAATCTATCGATATGGATGCCTCGGCGGCGAGCTGCGTTCACCCTTTCTTCCGTTCACCTTTCTTCAATGATTCGATTCCTTCGTTTTTCGATAATTCGCTGAAAGAAGGACCTGTGCACGCAGTTTTTATATCAGTTCCGCCAAAATTACCGCTAGGCACACTGTACCGTCGAGGAGCGATGAGGTACAATATCCTTGAAAACAAAGCACTTGCATTCCGCGCCCAGGCCCCGGGGATTTGGCACGCTAACTGTTTATAGAAATGTGCGCCCGAGGTACGGGCAGCTTTTTGAGGTAAGCATTTTGCGGCAAGCCAAGCGTCGGCGCTTGCCTTCTGAAAGTTTACGAAATCTGTTAATGAAACGACGCAATCAAAATCGCGCCGCAAGGCGTATGGAGTGGCTCCCCACTCCCCACTTGGAGGAAGTTTAAAATGAAAAACCGCACTATCTTCGCTTTGCTGCTGGCTGTAATCCTGGCAGCGCCCCTATTCGCGCAGGACAATTCCGCCCCCCAGGCTCAACCGGCGACGGCCCAGACGGCCACCAAGGCCGATAGCGCCACCGGCAAAGATCCGTTGCAACCCGAGACTCGCCAAGGCTTCTGGGGTAAGATGAACCCGTTCGCGCGCAAGAAATATGTCGCGCGCCAGACCCAGCCAATCCGCGACCGCATCAACGAACTCGATGAGCTGACCGCGTCCAACACCAAGGCGATTAAGGATACCGATACGCGCGCGCAGCAGGGAATTCAACTTGCTTCGGCCAAGGCTAACGAAGCCGATCAACATGCCGTCGACGCCGGCAATCGAGCACAAGCCGCGCAGGTGACCGCGGATCAGGCACACACCCGGCTGAACACGGTCGAGAAGGTGGTTACTAATATCGATCAGTACCAGCCCTCGGCTCAAACCGAAATCCGTTTCAAGCCCGGACAGACGGTGCTGAGCCAGAACGCCAAGACCGCCCTCGATGAGATGGCCACCCCGTTGAAGAACCAACGTGGCTACGTCGTCGAAGTACAAGGCTTTGCGTCCGGTCACGGACAGGTCGCGATTGCCAACTCGCAGAAGATGGCCGAGTCGGTGGTTCGTTATCTGGCGCTGAACCACGACATTCCGATCTACCGGATTTACCTGGTCGGCATGGGCAATGCACCGGTGCCGGCGACGGCCTCCGAGGGCGAAGCGAAACCCAAGCGCATCACCGGCGGCCGCGTCGAAGTCAGCCTCCTGAAAAACGACCTGGAACAGCTTGCTTCCACCAGCTCGACTCCAGTTCAACCACAGCAGAAGTAGCAGTACCCTCCCCCCTGGAAGCCTCCCATGAAAGTGGGAGGCTTTTGCGGTTTGTCCGCGTTCCACAGTCAGACGGCAGACGCACCTGCAGTCCCACAACGTGCTATCTGCTATCCTCCCTGGGTCATGGAAACGCTGTTCTACGTGCGCACCTCTTCGCCTGTCGGCCCTCTCTTCCTTGCTGCGTCCGTGAAGGGCCTGGTGCGACTGGAATTCGAAGATCGCGTGCTGAAGATGAATCCCAGCACGACTCAACTGCATGAGTCCAAGGCGGCCCTTGCGCCGTATCTGCGCGAGCTCCAGGAATACTTCGCGGGCGAGCGCCGCGAGTTCTCGTTCCGGCTCGATCTTCGCGGAACCGAGTTTCAACTGGCGTGCTGGCGCGCGCTGCTCGAAATTCCTTACGGGGAGACCCGCAGTTACCGCGACATTGCTGAAGCCATTGGCCATGCGCACGCCTACCGTGCCGTCGGCATGTCGAACAACCGGAACCCAGTCGCCATCGTTGTGCCGTGCCACCGGGTGATCGCGTCGAGCGGCTCACTGTGCGGCTATGGTGGCGGTGTCGAGGTCAAGCGCAAGTTGCTTGAGCTTGAGCGGGAACACGTTCACCCTTGTCTTCCCCTGGGAATCCGGGCATAATCGCGGCAACATGTGGGTGAGGGGGCACCCATGCTGCAGCGCGTCGAATACTCCGTCACGGTTCCGGTACCAGTGGACGCGGCGTTCAAAGCGTTTCAGGATCTCGAACGCCTGCTCCATCGCGGAATCTACGAAGAGGCTTCGTGGATCGAGGGCGTTCCATGGCAGGTCGGCAGCCGCCTGAGGTATGCGGTCGTTAAGCCCGTTCCGGGCACGGTTTCCGCGGTCGTGACCTCGATCAGTCCACCGCGCGCCATCGCTCTGCTGAATCACGGGCTCGGCGTTACCGCGGAACAGGACGTCTCCTTCGGCCCCGATCTCAAGGGCGGCACTCGTGTCCGGATGACCATGGAATTTATCGGCAAGTCGTCGGAGCTATCGGAAAACGCCCTGAATGAGGCGATCGCTTTTCTCACCCACGACGCGCTCGATACGGTCGTCGAACTCTGCCGCCGGCGCGCCTGATTGGCCTCCGGGGGAACTGCGGTTGATCTCGCGTGGAGACGCGGCTTGCCACGTCTCCCGCCGCATCCAAGCGAGACGGGGCAAGCCCCGTCTCTACAGGGGGAAGAACCAGCCCGACGAACAGCGATGACCTTCGGCGCAATTCCTGTACACTAGCCTGCCATCCTCATTGTGAACGCCCCGGACTCATCCACGACCTCCACCGTTCGCAAGGCCAGCCTTTTTTATTTCGTGTTCGTGATGTTTTCCTACACCACCGGGGGCCCCTTCGGACTCGAAGGCATGGTGAGCACCAGCGGCCCCGGCATGGGCCTGATCTTTTTGCTGGTCCTCCCGTTCTTGTTGAGCATTCCGGTGTCGCTCGTCGCCGCCGAACTCACCACGGCCATGCCCGTCGAAGGGGGATTCTATCGTTGGACCCGCGCCGCCTTCGGAAACTTCTGGGGATTTCTCGCCGGATGGTGGAACTGGTGCGCCTCATTCCTCCTCGGCAGTTCTTATGCCGTGCTCTTCACCGACTACCTGACTTTCTATTTTCCCGGGATCGCCGGCTGGAAGCATTGGCTGGTTTCTTTCGCGCTGATTGCCTTCATCACCTGGCTCAATGTCCGTGGCATCCAGACGGTGGGCAAAGCCGCCACTGTTTTCGAACTGTTTATGTTCATTCCCGTGATCGCCATGGTCGTCCTTGGTTTCGCCAAGTGGCATCACAACCCGTTTGTGCCGCTGGTCCCCCCGCATCAGCCCTTTTCCAAAGCATTCGGAGTTGGCCTCGCCCTAGCCATTTGGGGATACGCCGGATACGAGCAAGTCTCAAGCGTGGCCGAGGATGTTGAGAACCCGCAGCGCACGTATCCGCGAGCGCTCGCTGTGGTCATTCCGCTTTCCATCGCGACGTACTTTCTCCCCGTGCTCGCGGGACTGGCCGCACTCGGCAACTGGCAACAATGGAACGACGGATATTTTTCCACCGCGGCGCTGCTTATCGGCGGCCCCTGGCTCGGCCATCTGATGGCGATCGCCGCCATGGTGGGCTCCATCGCGCTGCTCAACAGCACCATGCTCACCGCGGCCCCCATGCCGTTCGCGCTCGCCGAAGATGGATACCTGCCGCCATTCCTCAGCCGCCGGCATCCGCGCTACGGCACACCCTGGATCGCGATCCTGATCTCCGCCGCCATCTACGCATCGCTGGCGCTGCACTCGATCGGCGAATTAATCAGCATCTATGGCTGGCTGCGGGGCGCCACCACCGCGCTGACCGTCCTCTCCGCCTGGGGACTGCGCCGCAAGCAGCCCGATTTGCCGCGAACTTTCCGCATTCCCGGCGGCAACCTCGGACTGCTCTATGTGATTGCCCTGCCGATGGCGATGACCTGCGTCGCCTTGGCTAACAGCCCTAAGATCGCGAAGCTCTGGGGCCCGTGCGCCCTGGCCGCCGGCCCGGTTGTTTATTTTGTGGTGAAATGGTTTGCCAAGCGGGCCGCGCTCAGGAACGCGAATGCAAGGTAAGCAACCAGAGTCCGAAAGCCGTCGAAAATTTCTGCGGAATCTCGCCCTCAGCCCGGTGCTTGCCAATCCCGCGTTGATAGCTCTCGGAAGCAATGAATTCTTCCCGCAACCTGTAAAATCTCTTCGATCTGTCGAGGATCATGTGCGTCCTACAATTCAGCAACTAAGCCGGCAAATTCGCGACCGCGCCATCTCCCCCGTCGAACTCACCCGCGATTGCCTGGCGCGCATCGAGAACCTCAACCCGAAACTCAACGCCTTCATCACCGTCCTCGCCGACTCCGCTCTCGATCAGGCGCGCCGCGCCGAGCGGGAAATCCACAGCGGTAACTACCGCGGCCCGCTCCACGGCATCCCAATCGGGCTCAAAGATCTTATTGATACCGCCGGCACGCGGACCACCGCCGCTAGTGGAGTGTTCAAAGACCGAATCCCCACCGAAGACGCCGAAGTCGTCCGCCGCCTGCGCGCTGCCGGAGCGATCGTCCTCGGCAAACAGAACCTGCACGAATTTGCATACGGCGGCAGCTCGATAATCAGTTTCTTTGGCGAAATACACAATCCCTGGGACACCTCGCGCGTGGCCGGAGGTTCTTCCGGAGGCTCCGCCGCCAGCGTCGCCGCCGGCCTCGGCTTCGCCGCCGTCGGTAGCGATACTGGTGGCTCCATTCGCGAACCGGCGGCCTTCTGCGGCGTCGTCGGAATCAAACCCACCTACGGCCGCGTGAGCGCCCGCGGTGTGGTTCCCCTTTCCTGGTCGCTCGATCACATCGGTCCGCTGACGAACTCCGTCGCAGACGCGGCCTTGCTGCTGCAAATCCTCGCGGGCTACGACCCGGGGGATCCGTCCAGCATCGACGTGCCGGTCGGCGATTTCGCCAACCATCTGGATCGATTCCCGAACAAACTCCGCATCGGCGTTCCCCGAGCGTTCTTCTTCGACGAACTGCATCCCGACGTCGCTCAGGCCACGGAAAACGCAATCAAAGTCTTGGCCGGGCTCCATGCCGAGATTCGCGATGTAAAACTCGACGTCTCGACTGACCGGACAGTTTTCACTTCTGAGGCGTGGGCCTATCACGAACCCTTCGTGACCCGGTCGCCCGAGCTCTACCAGCCTGCCACCCTTGCCCGCATTCAATCGGGAGCGAACACCTCAGCCGCCGTCGCCCTGCGTGCGCGCCGGGAACTCGAAGCCAGACGGCATGCGATCCGGGCGACATTCGAAGAGGTAGATATTCTTCTCACGCCCACGGTCCCGGCCCCGCCGCCCACGATCAGCGACCTGAAAGCGCACCCCGACCAGTTGCGTCCAGCCGAACTGCTCATGCTGCGCAATACGCGTCCCTTCAATGAATGGGGAATCCCGGCGATCTCTGTACCGTGCGGATTCACAAAAGATGGCCTGCCCATTGGCCTGCAACTAGCCGCCGCTCCCTGGCGGGAGGACGTGGTGCTGCAGGTCGCGCATGCCTACGAACAGGCGACGGAGTGGCACAACAAGATGCCCGGAACGGCACGGACCACGTAGGCCGCTGGCACGCCTTCGGCAAAACCGAACAACTGCGGTGTGAGAGATGTCACTGTACTCAAACCTAAACCCTGTCACCCTGAGCGGAGGTGGCCATTCACGAAGTGAACGGACAACGGAGTCGAAGGGCCCCTACCTTCTCCCATGTCTCGCGAACGAAAATCCTACTGCGCGTACATTATGGGCAGCCTGTCGGGAACTCTCTACATTGGCATGACAGGCAACCTGCACAAACGTGTCTTTGAGCACAAATTCCACCGCATCGAAGGTTTCACGGACAAATATCAGGTCGAGCGTCTGTTGTACTGGGAGTCGTTCGACGATGTCCA
>JBGPFV010000046.1:0-11217 GCA_041483535.1 Terriglobia bacterium
CATTCCGCGCCTCGCGGACGGCAACGTTGCCTTGCAAGTGTTCTCGCTTCCCACCAAGAGCCCAGCGGGCCTGAACATTGACCGCAACGACGACAAGAACGACCAGATTTTCTGGCTGGCAATTGTGGATCGCTGGCCTCCCGCAACCTGGAACAGACTCACCGAGCGGGCTCTGTATCAGGCGCGCCGCCTGCATCGGTTCGCTCGCGGTTCCGACGGCGGCTTCGTGGTGATTGAGAGTGCCGCCGATCTCTCCAGCTATCTGGAACGCCGCCGGGCGAACGGCAGGCTCACGGCCGGACTGCTGTCGATCGAAGGCGCGCACGCGCTCGATGGCAAGCTGGAAAATCTCGACGTTCTCTACCGCGCCGGCTACCGCATGATGTCGCCCAGCCATTTTTTCGATAACGATATCGGAGGCTCGGCGGCGGGAGTCCATAAAACCGGTCTCACCGAAAAAGGACGCGAGTGGGTGCGGCAAATGGAGGCCCGACACATGATCGTGGACTTGGCCCATGCGTCGGCCAAGACGATTGACGATGTGCTTGCGATTGCCACCCGTCCGCTGGTCGTTTCCCACACTGGCGTAAAAGGAACATGCAACAACAACCGCAACCTTAGCGACGCTCAGATTCGCGCGGTGGCCGCAAAGGGCGGCTTGATCGGCATCGGGTACTGGGACACGGCGACTTGCGGAACCGATGCCCGGGCGATCGTAAAAGCGATGCGCTATGTTTCCGACCGGGTGGGCGTGGAACATGTGGCGCTCGGTTCGGACTTTGATGGAGCCATCACCGCGCCCTTTGACACCACGGGATTGGTCGAGATAACCGATGCCATGCTGGAAGCGGGCTATTCCGAACAGGAAGTCCGCAAGATCATGGGAGAAAACGTGGTGAGCTTTCTGCAGGCGAATTTGCCGGAGAAGTAGCGCTGGTTGGTGTAGAGCCGGACGTCCCCGCCCGGCTGGACGGGCGAGACGCCCGTTCCTCCACCGTATGACTCAAGAAGTGTCACATCTTATCGTCCCCACACGAGTTAGTTGCCCACGAAGCGCAGATAGAGGTCGCGGTCGTCGCGGCAGGTTTCCGCCATTTGCTTCACTTTTTGCCAAGCCTCTAATTGGGAGTCGTCGTGCACCCGATCTTTCGCGCGATCCCATTCTTGGAGGAAGGCTTCCATCTGCAAGTGATTGAACACAGTCTTGCCGAATGGATCAATGCCGCTGAGCAGCAGGAAATCTTCATGGCTGTTGGCGGGAACCACCCCATGCAGCATAACCCACTCGCTGCGTTCGCCAAGATCGTCTTCCAGCTTTACGACCAGGGACATCGTTATCCTCACCGAGACAAAACCACTGGCACGCAATGTAACAGCCTCGGAGGGAAGTTGTCCAAGGGTGAGTCGGGTATCGAAAGTAACCGCGGAGGGTTCACCAGCATGTTGTGTGGCGGCGGGGCGGAGCCCCGTCCCACACGAGCTACGCTTCCCCGACGTGCGTACCGTGTTGGAAGTGGTATTGGAGGATCTTCGCGGCCAAAGCGGGGCTCACACCCTGCCCTTGCGTTTCGACCGAGCGAACCACTTCTCCGCGGCAGATGACTTCAGTGGCCGCCAGTCCCGCGATTTCCGCCGGTAGCACCAGGCTGATCTCCAGGAGCGCGTTCGGACTGAGCAATTCCTGCGCCTGGAACAGCAATCCGGAGCGGCTGATGTTCTCGGTGGTGCCCGGGCGCCAGCTCTCTTCGCCGAGCGGACGATAGCGCAGGGGAAGATGGAGATTGAAACGGCGCGCTCGGAACGGTGGAACTTTTCTTTCCGCAATATCGCTTGAACCGGTGCGGGATGACATCGCGGCCTCCAGGGGGATGGGCTCGGATTCCAGCACTTCGCGGACGCGGTCTTTCAGCGCGGGAAGGCTGAACGGTTTTTGCAGCAAGTTAACGCCGGCATCGAGCATCCCCTCATGACCAATGGCATTCTCGGTGTACCCCGACATGTAGAGCACCCGGATGTCAGGGAGCAGCTTGGCAATGTTCGTGGCCAATACGCGGCCATTCATCCCGGGCATAATGACATCGGTGAGCAGGAGGTCGATGGTGCCCTGGTGGCCGTCCACGATTTGCAGAGCCGCGGCGCCGTCCTCGGCTTCGAGGATTTTGTAACCCTGCGTTTCCAGATACTGGCGGGCAAGACGCCGGAGATGGGTTTCATCTTCGACGAGGAGAATGGTCTCCTGCCCATGATCGGGACGGGGAAGGCCGAGCGAATCCTGTGCCGCAGCAGCCTCTTCGCGGCCATCGACTCGCGGGAAGTAGGTACGGAAGGCGGTGCCGCGCTGCGGCTGGGTGTCGACGAAGATAAACCCGCCGCTCTGTTTTACGATGCCGTACACAGTAGAGAGTCCGAGGCCGGTGCCTTTGGCGCCCTTGGTAGTGAAAAAGGGTTCGAAGATGCGGGACTGGGTTTCGCTGTCCATGCCGACACCGGTGTCGCTGATGGCGAGCATGATGTAGTCGCCCGCGGTGAGCGGCGTGTGCGTACGCGCGAAATTTTCGTCGAGCGTGACGTTGGCGGTCTCGATGGTGAGCTTGCCGCCTTGCGCCATGGCGTCGCGAGCGTTCACCGCCAGGTTCATGATGACCTGGTCGATCTGGCCGGGATCGGCACGGACCGCGCCCAGTCCGGGCCCGGGAACCATGACCAGATCGATATCCTCGCCGATCATGCGGGTGAGCATTTTCAGATTCTCGGCAACCACCTCATTCAGGTCGAGCACCTTGGGAGCCAGCATCTGTTTGCGGCTGAAAGCCAGCAATTGCCGGGTCAGAGAAGTGGCGCGCTGCGTGGCATTGGAGATTTCCTGCGCCGGCCCGCGCAACTGCGGATCGGGTCCGAGACGCTCCAGCAGGAACTCGGAGTAGCCGGAGATCACCATCAGCAGATTGTTGAAGTCGTGCGCGATGCCGCCGGCCAGCCGGCCGATCGCTTCCATCTTTTGCGCCTGGCGGAATTGCAGTTCCAGAGTGCGGGTTTCCGTCACGTCTTCCATAAAAATCTCGAAGGTGCCTCCGGCTTTGCCGTTCGCAATCGAGCGGCCGGAAATGCGCGCCACGATCGCCGCCCCATCCTTCCGGACGCACTCCGTGGTCAGGTTGTTGAATTCTTTGCCGGCGTGAAAATAATCGGCAGTTTGAAACCATTGCTGGGCATCGGCGTACAGGCTTCCCAGATGCCGGCCCGTGAGCTCGGCGGCGCTGTCATACCCCAACATCGCCACCAGCGCGGGGTTTTCGTCCTGGAGGGTACCGAAGGCATCGCAACGGCAGATGCCGTACGGTGCATTCATCACCAGCGAACGAAAATTGGTCTCCGACCGGCGCAGGCTCTCCTGGGCAGCGCGGAGGGCGGCGTTGAACCAACAGATCAGCAGGGCCACCGCGAAGAACAAGGTAAGGTGCGCGATCGCCTTGCGATACTCGCTGGGAGTCAGCTCTCCGGCGAGCGAATAGTAGGCGCTGACGGTGAGAGCAAAAGAGGTGGCGGCGAGCCCGGGCTTCCATCCTCCATACCAGGCACTCACCATGACCGCGACCGCGAACACCACCAGCCGGCTCTCCGCGATATCGGAGAGAAACAAGGTTGGAATGAGCGCCAGAACCGCGCTGAGGAGAGCGACTCCATAGCGCAGCAGGGGATCGCGCGAAGGAGGTACGGCCAAGCTGCGGATGAGGGGGAGTTTCATTCGCATAGATTCATGCTAAGCGCTCACCGCGCGCCGAGCGAGTTACGCCAGTCCACCGCAGTTTTCTGGCGGCACAGTGGCCAGAGGTACATCGACCAGGAAGACAGAAGAACAATGGAGCGCCGGGCGTCCTCGCCCGGCTGGGCGCGCGAGACACCCGTCCCTCCATAATCACTCAACCTGGGGCAAAGCTCGGCCAGAAGGAAACGTCTTGCCCATAGCCTAATCTCAAACCTGGTTCCCGCAAAACTCTTTCGTGCAAATTGGCGTTCGGGGAACATCGGCGGGCAACAGGACTTGCAACCGTGGCCGGCAACGACGAAACTAACGGGGCATAACCGGTAACACTCCAGGGAATACCCGAATGAATATTGGTATTTTTGGCGGCAGCTTCGACCCCATCCATCGCGGACACCTAGCCCTGGCCCAGGCAGCCGCCAACCGCTACTCTCTGCGCCAGGTGCTGTTTGTGCCGGCCAACGTTCCTCCACATAAACAGAAACCGCCGCTCACCGCGTTCCTCCACCGTTATGCCATGGTGGCGCTCGGAACCCAGGACGAAAAACGATTCGTGCCGTCGCTGCTGGAGGCGCCAGATTTCGTAACTACACACGCAGGGACGGCCGCCCTCGGCTGTCCAGGCGAACGCAGTTCGCCAGGCGTGAATTATTCGATCGATACGGTTCGACGCCTGAAACAAACGCTCAAGAAATCCGACCGCCTTTTTTTCCTGATCGGGATGGACGCCTTCCGCGACGTCGCAAAATGGCACGAGGCGCGCGCGCTTCTCGGGGAATGCGATTTCATCGTGGCCAGCCGCCCCGGATATTCGTTGCGCGACGTGGCCGAGTCTTTACCGGAGGATTTACGCCCGCCGGCGGCGGTGACTCGTCCGTTTCATAAGCAGCCCGCAAAAGGTGATCTCGTTCTTCCCGGCGTCACCCTGCACCTGCTGGAAGGGGTCAACCAGAGCGTCTCCGCGACCGCGATTCGGACGGTGGCGGCCCAGGGCAAGTCGCTGGCGCGATGGCTCGACCCGCGCGTGGCGGATTACATCCGGAAGCACGGACTGTATCGCAGGAAGCAAGCGTAGGGACAGCCGCCCACCGGCTGTCCAAGGCGAGCGCAGTTCGCCAGGATTTCGCATCTTCCATCCGTGCATCCAAAGAACGCGACGGAATCTTCGCTCCCCACGTCCCCGCCGCCCGCAGGTTACAATCAATCATCTCCTATGAAGAAAAAGGACGACCTCAAACACCAGGTAATTGAAGCCCTCCTCGCCTGCCAGGACAAACAAGCCGAAGACGTCGCGATTCTCGAGCTGGAAAAAGATTCGGGAGCTTTCACCGACTATTTTGTAATGTGCAGCGGAACCAATCCGCGCCAAGTCCAGGCGATCGCCGACGCCGTGGACGAGAGACTGGAGGCGCTGGGCCTGCGCGTAACTCACTCCGAGGGCTACAAACAGGCGGAGTGGGTGCTGCTTGACTACGTGGACTTCGTGGTCCATATTTTCTCCGAGAAGGCCCGTCAGTTCTACGATCTGGAGCGCCTGTGGAAGTCGGCCAAGCGGATCGAGCCGGCGGAATTGCTGACGAAACCGAAGGCGCGACGGGCGACGGCGATCAAATCTGCAACCCCTTCCCCGGCGCCCAAGAAAGCGCGTAAAAAGAAGGCCTGAAATGTCGGCTTCGAATCCAGCCCCGTGGGGTTCGTCGTTCCGCCTGGTGGCCGCGGAAAAGTGGAAGGCAAAATCGGCGGCGATGGGCGCTGCGGTCACTAATGCTCTTGCGGAATACTCGCGTCCGTTGCCGGGCATGCGCGTCGTCGATTTGGCCAGCGGCACCGGCGAACCTGGGATCAGTCTGGCAGCGCGAGTTGGTCCGCAGGGTTCGGTCACTGCTGTCGATCAGAGTTCGGACCTGCTCGCCATTGCCGCCGAGCGCGCCCGCAACAAGAAACTCTCCAACTTCACCACCCATCAGGCCGACGCCCACCAGTTGCCGCTTGCCGACCGGAACTTCGATCTCGCCACTTGCCGCTTTGGCGTGATGTTCTTCAGCGATGTCGAACGAGCGCTGGCGGAACTGCGCCGCGTCTTGAAGCCCGGAGCTCGCGCCTGCTTCGCTGCCTGGGGCCCGATCGAACAGCCCTACTGGCAGACCACGATGAAGATTGTCCACCAGCACGTCGGCGGGGCCATGCTTCCGCCGGGAACCTCCGATCCTTTTCGATTCTCGGCCGCGGGCTCTCTCTCGAAAGTGCTGAGCGCGGCGGGATTTCACGACGCAGAAGAGTCGACTCAGAATCTGCCCTGGACGTGGCCGGGAGACGCGGAAGAAGTGTTCGAATATTTTTGCGCAGTGTCGGCTCCGTTCCGGCCGATGATGGAGCGGGTTCCGGCGGACCAGTGGCCGGCGATCCGCGCTCAGGCGAAGGCGGCGATCGAGCGCTATCGCGTGGGGGGCGAGATCCGCTTCGGCGCTGACGTGGTTCTGGCGTCAGGAAAAGCATGAGTAGCGTACCGGATGCGGAACGAACGGCGTGAATGGCGCGCCTGATTCGATCTACGCAGTAATTACGGACAGCGCCAACAACTTGGTGACAGCCTTGTAAGGAGAGGTGATGGGATTGGGCATTGTGTTGACGGACTGTAGCGGCAAATTCCTCGAGAGAGTCGGCGATCCGAAGAACTTCTTGCATAAGCTTCTACCCCGGGCTGACGAAGCATCCGAGAGTGTGCTCGCGAAAATTGACTGGTACGGAGACACCTACTTTAACTATCTCCAAGTGAAGCGGTTTCTTGAGGAATGGGATCAATTGGAGCAACGTGCCGAATCACCTGAGGAAAAAGCACTGCTGGTTGGCGTGCGGCAGCCAGCCGTGCGATGCCGGAGTGATAGAAATCTTCTCCGGTTCATCGGCGATTGAAAATGAGTGGGGCTGGGCGGCGCCGCAGCCGCCAAGACCGACTCTGAAAACAGGCCAGTGATCGCAGCGCTAAAGCGCCGTGCCCCCAAAATCAAGTGCGGCATCGAGATTATCCGCGGCAGGGGAAGTCCTGTGAAGATCAAAGTGGCATGGGTCGGAAAGACGAAAGAACCGGCGATCGAGGCTCTCACCAACGAGTATCTGAAACGTATCTCCCACTATGCCGAAGTTGCGGGCGTTGCCCTGAAAGACGAAGCCGCAATTTTATCCCTGGCCGGCGGAAAAGAACGGCATAAGCTGGTTCTCCTCGATTCGCGCGGAAAACAGCTCTCCTCCGAAGAGCTGGCCCAGTTTCTGGAGCGCGAGCAGCTGAACGCGGTACCGCTCGTGTTCGCCATTGGTGGCAGCGACGGCTTCAGCGAAGAGGCGCGGCGTCAAGCCGGTTTTACGCTTTCCCTCGGAAAGATGACGCTGCCCCACGAACTCGCGCGGGTGGTTCTGGTGGAACAGCTTTACCGTGCTTTCACGATTCTTAAGCGTCATCCCTACCATTTAGGGCATTAACTTTATGGTAACGGGGCAGCGTCCAGTCAGCGCATGGCCGCGCGACTCGATTTCGAGCCCCGATGTACCTCTGGCAGCTTTTCAGCATCGCAAACCTGGCTTACTGTATCTGTGAACAGGCGAAACCAGTCTGAATCTGTACGCGAGGCCCTCCCCCCATGAAAAATCCGTACGACGTATTACGAATGAAAGAACAGGAGCTGTTGCGAGTCCGCAAAGAGATCGAAGCTCTGCGGATCGCCGCGCGCTTGCTGGGCGCCGAGGATCCGGCCGCAGCCAAAAGCGAAGGTCAGCCGCAGCTGTCGCGAGTCGTCGAAATGCCCTAGAGGCTCTACTCCCCCGTTGCACCCAAGGCGGACGGAAGCCAAAACCATCCGCCTTTTTGACGGATCTTGTAATTGTGTAATTTGGTAATTTGAACCCCTCCGCATAGGCGCGATCTCAGCTATTCAAATTACCAAATTCCATAATTGCCAAATTACAAATCCCTCTCCGTCCGCGTACAATAATCGATTCGGCTTATGTCGGACCTCCGCCGTGGTCTCATCATCGTGAATACCGGTCCGGGCAAGGGGAAGACCACCGCAGCGCTGGGGACGGCGCTACGGGCCGTCGGGCAGGGGATGCGCGTCCTCATGCTGCAATTTTTGAAGGGCTCGTGGCATTACGGCGAACTCGATGCCGTCAAGGCTTTCGGCGACAAGTTCATCCTCAAGCAGATGGGACGCGGCTTCGTGAAGGTCGGCGCCGAGAAGCCCGACCCGGAAGATGTGCGCATGGTGGAGGAGGCCTGGGCCGAGGCCGAGAAAGCGATCCAGTCCGCTGAATGGGACCTGGTGGTGCTGGATGAAATCAATTACGCCATCAGCTACGGCATGTTGGACCCGGCGAAAGTGGCGGAGTCGCTGAAGCACAAGCCGGAGGCGGTGCACGTCATCTTGACCGGAAGGAGCGCGCATCCGACAATTGTCGAGCTAGCCGACACCGTGACCGAAATGCGCCAGGTCAAGCACGCCTACGAGAAAGGCGTGATGGCGCAGAGAGGAATCGAATACTAGCTCTCAGCTATTAGCTTTCAGTAAGAGCGTAGCCGAGCGGGTTTACTGAGAGCTGACGACTGAGAGCTGATAGCTTTTTATGGCTTGGTTCAAGCGACAACCCGGTGAGTTGGACACGTCGGGCGAGAGGACCGTACGCACCGAGGGCTTGTGGGTGAAGTGTGACCAATGCCGCCAGATTATCTGGAAGAAGGACCTCGAAGAAAATCTCAACGTCTGCCCGAAGTGCGGCAAGCACTTCCGCATCGACGCCCGCGCCCGCCTGGCCCAGCTTCTCGACGACAATCAATACGAAGTTTTCGACTGCAATCTCGTCTCCAACGACCCGCTGAAGTTTGTCGACCTGAAGCCGTATTCCTCGCGCCTGAAGCAGGCCAAGGCCGGCACGGGCCTCAAAGACGCCATCATCAATGCCCAGGGCAAGCTGAACGGCCGCCCGGTGATCGTCAGCTCGATGGAATATGCGTTTATCGGCGGGAGCATGGGCGGGGTGATGGGCGAGGCCATTACGCGGGCGATTGAGAAAGCAACAGAAACGCGGAGGCCGATGATCATCGTTTCGGCATCGGGCGGCGCGCGCATGATGGAAGGCGTGATCAGCTTGATGCAGATGGCGAAAATCTCCGCCGCACTGGCGCGCCTCGACACGGCGCGAGTCCCGTACATTTCGGTTCTAACCGATCCCACCACCGGCGGCGTGACCGCATCGTTTGCCATGCTCGGCGATCTCAACATCGCCGAACCCGGCGCCCTGATCGGCTTCGCCGGGCCGCGCGTGATTGAGCAGACCATCCGGCAGAAGCTGCCGCCGGGTTTTCAGCGCTCCGAGTTTCTCCTGGAACACGGAATGCTCGATGCCGTGGTCGTGCGCAAGGATCTGAAAGCCTACATTGCGCGGGCCCTGGATTTTATGGTGCAGGCAGCGTAGAGGCAGCGGCTCGACCAACAACGCTGTTCGTCGTTCGCTATTCGCGGTTCGCAAAATTACCCTTTCCCTCATTGGAGCACGTGGGGGGCGCTTGGATGTCGATCCGCCGCCGTCCGATGAGAGAGAGTCGAAACCCTCGGCCGGACTTGCTACCCTGAATGTGCCCGCTGTCGCGAATCGCGAACGACGAACAGCGACCTACGACCTTGTCCTACCAAACCGCAGTCGCGCAGATGTACGCGTTGGGCCACGAACTGGCTCAGACGCCGTCCCATAAGTTCGATCTGGCACACATGCGCGTGCTGCTGGCGGCGCTGGGACATCCCGAAAATCGCTTTCCAACCGTGCTGGTCGCCGGCACCAACGGCAAGGGTTCGACGGCTGCGACTCTGGAGTCCATCTTGCGGGCTTCGGGGCTGAAGACCGGACTCTATACTTCGCCGCATCTGATTCGCATCAATGAGCGGATTTGCCTCAATGGCGAAGCGATCCCCGACGACGACTTCGCTCTGCTCCATGATGTAGTCGACCGCACCGCCGAGCGGCTGGTGGGGGAAGGCGATCTGCCCTGGCATCCCAGCTTCTTTGAGACGCTGACCGCGATGGCCTTTGAATATTTCGCCCGCCACCGGCCCGACATGGTAGTGCTTGAGGTGGGCATGGGCGGGCGTTTGGATGCCACCAACGTGGTGGAGCCGCGCCTGAGCATTATCACCGACATCGCGCTCGATCATCAGAAGTATCTGGGCGGCACGGTCGCCGAGATTGCGCGCGAAAAAGCTGGCATCATCCGCCCCGGCGGAATCGTGGTTACGCTGCCGCAGCTGCCCGAAGCCAACGACGCGATCGGAAACGCAATTTTGAATGCGGGCGCGCGGGTGGTGAACGCTGTGCAGTATGTGCCGCCAGTGTCGCCCGGAAGTAATCCGTGGCCAATGGCCGGTGGTCAGGGACAACGGTATCCACTGGAGGTCGGCGGCGAGACGATCCAGGTTGAGTCCCCGCTGGTGGGGCGCCATCAGTTGCGCAACGTGGCGCTGGCGATCGCGGCGGCGGAAGAATTGCACAACCAGGACTTGGATAAACACGGAACTGCGCAGATCACGCCGGCAACGATCGCGCAAGGCATCCGCGAGACCCATTGGCCGGGACGCTTTCAGGTGGTGCCGGCCACGGGAGACAGCCCCGAGTATGTGCTGGACGTCGCGCACAATCCGGCCGGGGCTTGGGCTTTGCGGTCGACGCTTTCGGCGGCTTATCGGGATTTGGAAAGCGGCCGCGAGATCACCATGGTGTTTGGCGTGATGCGCGACAAGGCGATGCAGGAAATTACCGAGATTCTGTTTCCGATTGCCCAGCGCGTGATCGTGACCCACGCCAACAACCCGCGCTCGGCAAACCCGCATGAGATTCGGCAGGCAGCCGCGCGGGTCGCCGTGGGCATGAATATTGAAGAGGCGGACAATGTAACGTCGGCCCTAACGCAAGCGAGAAAATGCGCCGGCCCAAGCGGCCTGGTCGTCGTTACCGGTTCGATTTACGTTGTGGGAGAAGCGATGCGAACGCTGGGCGCATCCAAGTAGAAACGGGGCTTGCCCCGTCTACCGTAATCGTGCGCGGTGCGAGTGAGATACTGCTGTGCAGTGCGTAATTCAGAAGATGTTGTCTCAGAAGATGTTGTCATCCTGAGCGAAGCGAAGGACCTGCTTTTTGGCGCGAAGTGTACAAGGTTTCCGAGTTGCAGGAACCAATTCATGAGTTGTTATCACTGAGCGAACCGAAGAATCTATTTTGAGCAAAATTGCCACAACTGCGGAGCCCGACAAAGAGCGCGAAGCACCGCGCTCCAATGTAACGTCGGCAGAGGCTGTCCCGGTTTGGTCTGAAAATCGCCCCGCGGTTCGCCCCAACCAACCGCATGGCTGGCTCAGCCGTCTGCGCTCGTATTTCATTCTGAACCCGCTGATCTGGGCTTACACGCTGACTCTGGG
>JBGPFV010000047.1:0-11161 GCA_041483535.1 Terriglobia bacterium
ATAGGCTTCGCGATCATCGATCACGGTGACGTCGAATCCAGCGATTCGAGCGACTTCGTAAAGGCTTGCCGCCACGTGACCTGCGCCGAAAATATAAAGCTCTGCTGGAGGTAAAACTGGCTCCACAAAAATCTCCAGCGTTCCGCCGCAGACCAAACCGGTGTCGTACTTCGGATCCTGATTCAGGTTGAAGGTCAGGGTCCGCGGCTTCTCCGATTCCATGACTTCGCGCGCCGCCTGCCACACCTCGGCCTCCACGCAGCCGCCGCCGATGGTACCGACGATCGAGCCATCGTCCCGCACCAGCATCTTCGCGGTCTTGAAGGAAGGAATCGACCCGCGTACATTCACAATGGTTGCCACGGCGCCGCGGCGGCCGTCTTTTCGCAAGCGGACGATTTCCTCGTACAGATCCATAGCGATGATTATGGTTCGGCGGGCGCGGAAGGTCAAACTTGGGTCGAGCGGAGCTCGACTGAACGGCCGACCCACCCCAGCCCGCGAAAAGCGCGCGGTCTGGGGACCCCGGCGAGGGCGGCCGTCCCCACGCGAGCGTAACGGTCCCTACCCAGAGGCAAAGCAGTTTGTGCTAGCTTGTAGGGTTCAAACTTGCTGTCTGAAGTTGCAGGAGTCGCTCATGAAAGCCGTTCGCATTCATCAGTTCGGTGGACCGGAAGTTTTGGCCTACGAAGATGTCCCCGATCCGAAGCCGCGTAAAGATCAAGTCCTCATCCGCGTACGGGCGTGCGCTCTCAACCACCTCGACGTGTGGGTGCGCAAAGGTTTGCCCGGCGTGAACCTGCCGCACATTTTGGGTACCGACACCGCCGGTGAAATTGTAGAAGTAGGCGAGTACGTCACCGACCTCAAGCCCGGACAGCGCGTGCTGATCGCGCCCATGCATTTCTGTAATCACTGTGCCAAGTGCGTTGCCGGCCTGCAGAATCAGTGCCGCCAGTTCACCGTGCTGGGCAACGGTGTGGACGGCGGCAATTGTGAACTCTTCGCGGTGCCCGCGGTAAACGTCATCCCCATCCCCGACTGGCTCGATTTCAATGAGGCGGCCAGCGTTCCCCTGGTGTTTGTCACCGCGTGGCACATGCTGGTGGGACGAGCCGCGATCCGCCCCGGCCAAACTGTTCTGGTGCTGGGAGCGAATTCAGGCGTGGGCAGCGCCGCCATCCAGATCGCGAAAATGTTCCACGCGCGCGTGCTCGCCACTGCGGGCGACGAGCGCAAAATGGAACGCGCCCGCGAACTCGGCGCCGATTTTGTTATCAACCACTACCAGCAGAAAATTTCGCAGGAAGTTCGCAAGATCACTAACTTCGAGGGTGTTGACATCGTCGTCGAGCATGTTGGACTGGCCACCTGGGAAGAGAGCGTGCGGTCGCTCAAGGCCGGAGGCACGCTCGTGACCTGCGGTGCGACCACTGGACCGAAAGTGGAACTCGATCTGCGGTTTCTGTTCTCACGACAGCTAGCGTTGCTGGGGTCGTATATGGGCACGATGAGCGAACTTCACGAAGTGCTCGGCCACGTGTTCGCCGGACGGCTCAAGCCTGTTATCGACCACACTTTCCCGTTGAAAGAAATCCGCACGGCCCACGAGTACATGGAGAAGAGCCAGATGTTCGGCAAGATCGTATTGAATCCGTAGGAGCAACAATGTTGGGTTCTCGTCGATGTGAGGTACCCAATCGTTTATGTCAAAGATTGACAATCTCTGATATCGACGCTAAAGTAAGAGAAGCAGGAGCACCATGAACGTCTCTCTTACCGCCGAGCTTGAGAAATTCGTGAGCGCCAAGGTGGAATCGGGCCGCTACAACTCCGCAAGCGAAGTGGTCAGGGAAGCTCTCCGGCTGCTGGAAGAGCATGACCAGGCGCGCTCTGTCCAGCTTGCCGGGTTCAACCAGGAGCTGGGCCGACGTCTGGGCACGCTTGACCGGGGCCAACATGTTTCCCCGGCGAATGCCCGCGCCCGGCTCAAGCGTAAATCCGAGCAGCGCCGGAGAGCCAGGGTGTGACGCAGTATGTCCTCAGCGAGGATGCCGACCGCGACCTGGATGGCATCTGGGACTACATCGCCCTGCAGTGCCCGTCGTTCCCGTCGTTTCTCTGGTAGTGGGTCAGCCTGATTTCCACAGGCTATGAGGCGGTGAATGTAGTCGCCGGACCGTGGGACAGAACCGTTTCGGCGAAACTCTGGCCGACAGGCCGTGCGGGAACCTCAAAAGTACAATTCACAAAGTAGACATTTTCCAATCGCACTGGCCCGCCGCCGTATCTGACAGTGGCATTTCTAATCACGATATTTTTCAGATACGCCATGTCCAGTATCAGCGCGACGTCAGAACGGTGCCAATCTAAAACAATGAATTTAGCTCCGCTACTTGTCTTCGGCGGGTTTGGCATGAATTCAATCCGTGCAGCTTCCTCTGGAGTAGCGCTTCCCACAAGAAACTGATCCGATATGCCAAGGGGATCTTTGGGCCTCCCGTAATCATTACTAAGATTCAGTAATAATTCGTAATTATCGTCCTTGCTATGTCGCCTTATTCCTGCTGATAGCGGAGGTAGAGATCCAGAGTTCAAGAAGGAACGATAATCCACGAACGAAAGTGCGGCACTCCATGCGTCAGGATTGCTTTGTGACACATCCATGAACTTCTTTCCCGCGCTCTCTACAACATCAAGAGGGATAACGACCTTATTCTTTCTTGCGCTCTTCAAGACTTGTTGAACATCTGCGATTCGTTGCGGGTTGTTGGGATCGGCTGCATTCTGCTGAAGGCGGAGACCAGCAATGAACCCGCCATTGTCGTGGAGGTAGGTTTCAATCCGCGCCACTTTTACGTAATCAAGTATGACCGCAGTCACCGTCGCGATTGAAGCGGCTACGAGCAGCGGCGCCAAGATAAATCTTACCCACCAAGGGATCTCACGGGGTGGCTCCATAGCCCCCTCGATCCTACCGACGCTCACGCCAAAACCAAGTATCCGATCCTCGATTTTACCGAGCCGTTCTAATATCTTCTTTTGCTCGTCGTCGAGACGTTGGAGAATGATGATGTCGATTGGCTTCTCTGGCATTGTGCCATCATGCCACGGATTGCGGCATCGCGCGCGCCCTGTGGAATCTTGCTGAGCCTTGACCATTTCCTCTGCGCACTCGGCGTCCTCTGCGGTTAAAATATGTCCATGGCGCAAGAGCTCAGCTTCGGCCCCTACGTTGATATCGAAAACGGCAAGAAGGTAGTCAAGGAACTGGTCTTCGGAGACGGCGTGCCCGAAGGCATCGTCATGACCACGCTCGACTCCACCGTCAACTGGATGCGCAAGAATTCCATCTGGCCGATGACGTTTGGCCTCGCCTGCTGTGCGATTGAAATGATGTCGATGGGCGCGTCACGCTTCGATATCGCGCGCTTCGGCGCCGAAGTGTTCAGGCCGTCGCCCCGGCAATCGGACCTGATGATTATTGCCGGCCGCGTTTCGCAAAAAATGGCTCCCGTAATTCGCCAGCTCTGGGAGCAGATGCCGGAACCGAAGTGGGTGATTTCGATGGGCGCGTGCGCGACTTCCGGCGGCGTGTTCAACAATTACGCGCTGGTGCAGAGCGTGAATCAGGTCATTCCCGTGGATATCTATGTCCCCGGTTGTCCGCCGCGTCCCGAGCAGTTGATCTATGCGATCACGCTCTTGCAGGAAAAAATCATGATCGAGCGCGGCACGGTGAAGAAGGCGTTGAATCTGGTGCCGAGCGGCGAGTAGTGGAGCCACGGGCGTCTCGCCCGTCCGCCGGACGGGGACGCCCGGCTCTCCATTTCCATCTCTCACTGTTTCGTTCTTGTCGCCATCTGCCGTTCCGGCGGCGTCATCTGGTTCCAAACCGCGTTCAAATCCTTCTCTAGAATCTGATTATTCGGATCCACCCGCAGAGCCAGGGCAAACCACGAATACGACGTCGGCAGATCGCGCGGCACACAGTGGCCGGTGGCATACATGGTTCCGAATGCGCTCCGCGCCTTGGCATTCGATTTGGCCGAAGCGGCCTTCAGCCTTTTCACTGCCTCGTCGCAATTTTCGTGCACGCCTCGCCCGTAGAGATAGGCCGCGCCTTTTTGGAAGTCCGCGTCTCCCGAGTCAGACGCCGCGGTTGGGGTCGATTTCGAAGCCTTGGTTGCGGTGGCGCGGGGCGCGCGTTTCGGCGCACTCTTCTTAGCCACCACGGTGCTTGCCGGAGTCGCTGGCCTGGTTTCGCTCGCAGGTTTGGCCTCCCGGTCCGCGGTTTTCGGGGCCACGCCGGGCGCGTTGCCTACTTTTGCGGCTGTTTTCCCGTACTCGCCGTCCGCGGTTCCCGTCACGGGAGCGCTCGCCGGCGGCGAACCGGCATCTGGCGCTGGAGTCGTACCCTGGTTCGTCGCATCCTTAGGCGCGAGTTTGGGCGACAATTTCTCGGTCGCGCCGACATAGTTGGTATATGTCCACCAGCCTGCTCCACCCAAGGCGGCGAGCAGCACCACCATGAGCAGGATTCGTCCGGCGCCGGTCTTGGGGGGCTCGGGCTCAAAAAAAGAATCCAGGCCGGAGAAAGCTCTTTCCCCCAGCGAGTCCATGCTGGGCTGTTTCAAACTGGGCTGCTTCAGACTGGTGTGATTTGTGACCGGCTGATTCAAGCCCAGCATCGAAGGTCCGCCAATCGGCGGCACGGATTGGCTGGAGCGTCTGGTTGCGTTCTCCGCCGCGAGAGGCCGCGGTGATTCCGGCGCATCCCCGATCTTTGTTTTTGGCGAGGTGTTGGGCGGGGTCTTGGGCGGGAACGCCGCTAGCGGGTCGAGTAGTGGCGCGCCCGGCGCTCGCCGAGCCTCGAGCGAGGTGCCGCACATTCCGCAAAAACGGAAAGTGGGGGCGTTGTCCTCCCTGCAGTTCGGGCAAATCACGATGGCTCTCCAGTTGTCTTTCCTATAGTTTAACTCCTGTAACCATGTCGTTGCGGTTCGTCCGTTCATATTAGAATGCGAACGCCCGGTTTCCGTTCATGCCGAAAGCCCCTAAAGCCAAGCCCACATGCGCGGCCAAGCATTTCGAGGCCAGGCTCGAGCGCATGCGCTCCCGCCTCAACTGGGTAATTATCTACGTGCCTTTTGATGCAGCCACGGTGTGGGGGTTGCGTGGCCAGATCAAGGTAAAAGGAGAAATGAACGGCTTCGCGTTTCGCACTTCGCTGTTTCCGACCCGAGAGGGGCGCCACATTCTGCTGGTCAACAAGCGCATGCAAAAGGGAGCGCGAGCCGTGGAAGGCAGCGTTGCTCGTTTCCAGATTGAGCTCGACCGCGAAGAACGGATCGTTACCATTCCCGGGGAGCTCGGGTGCATCCTTAGCGAAGATCGCTCGCTTCGGCGCTGGTACGACGGCCTGAATCACTCCACCCGCAACGACATCGCCAACTGGATCGGCGAACCGAAGAGCGGCGAAGCGCGCGAGCGTCGAGCGGAACAAATTGCGGAACGCCTGCTGGCGGTCATGGAAGCGGAACAGGAACTGCCGCCGATTTTGCAGCGGGCGTTTGCGCACCACCCACGCGCCCGCGAAGGTTGGGATGGAATGTCCGCCTCGCGCCGTCGCGGGCACCTGTTTGGCATTTTCTACTACCGAACTCCGGAGGCGCAGGCTCGTCGCATCGACAAAATGCTCGATGACGCCACCGCGCTCGCCGAGAAAATGAGCAACCAGAGAAAGTAAGAGATATTCGGAGGAACCTATTCATTCCCACATGAAGTCGCGCCTCGGCCAACAACTGCTCTACCTTTCCTACGCCGACGTTGCCGCCGCCGGGCTGGGCATGGCGGAAATCATCGCGGCGCTGGAGCGCGTGTTTCGCGAGAAGGGCGAAGGGCGCGTCGAGATGCCGCCCAAAATCGGCATTCACACCATGCCCGACGCGTTTCTCCACGCCATGCCGGCTTCCATTCCGGTGCAGAAGGCCGCCGGCATGAAGTGGGTCGGCGGATATCCGGACAACGACCGGCGCGGATTGCCCTACATTACGGGACTGCTTATCCTCAACGATCCCGAAACTGGTGTCCCCGTTGCGCTTATGGATTGCACCTGGATTACCGCCCAGCGCACCGGCGCTGCCACGGCAGTGGCCGCAAAATATCTGGCGCGGGCTGAGTCGGAAACTGTCGGCATTCTCGGGTGCGGAGTGCAGGGGCGCAGCAATCTGGAAGCGCTGAAAGTTCTATTTTCGCTGAAAAAAGTCTATGCGTACGACAAGCAAGCCGATCGCGCCGTTCGTTACGCCAAGGAAATGAGTGGGCAGTTGGGCATCGAAGTGGTTCGCGTGGGCGACCCGAAAGAAGCGGTAGTTCGGAGCGACGTGGTGGTCACCGCGGGCCCGATTCTGCGGTCGCCGCACGCCACCATTCAACGCGGCTGGCTGGCAGAGGGAGGGTTCGCGTCGCTGGTGGATTTTGATTCCTACTGGCATCCCGGCGCCTTGCATGAAGCGGATAAGTTCTGCACCGACGACGTGCCGCAGCTTCATCATTATCGCGATCTCGGATATTTTCAGGACATCCCCGCCGTCCACGCCGACCTGGGAGAGTTGGTCACGGGGCGCAAGCCGGGCCGGGAGAAGCCGGAAGAGCGCACGATGGCCTGTAATTTAGGGCTCGCCCTCGAGGACATGGCGGTAGCGCCGTTGATCCACGAGCGCGCCTTAGAGAAGGGAATTGGAACGTGGCTGCCGCTCTAGTACCGTGACCGCGTAAGTCGTACGGTGGAGGGACGGGCGTCTCGCCCGTCCAGCCGGGCGAGGACGCCCGGCGCTCCACCAGCAAGCTTGGATCGACAGCCGTAATAATCCCGCGGTCGCGGTACTAAGTGGTTTGACCGTTTGCGGCTCTGCATAGCACAATGCACAATCGCCGCGCGTGCGGCTGCCATCTTCATCTTGAGGAGACACATGAAATTCTGTTCCGCCGTGGTTACTGGAATCATCGTTCTCGCGATCGTTATTTTTGCGATCGCTGTTCTCGCGACCGTTCCCTCGCTTCTGGCTCAGAATTCGAGCCTCCTGCCGGGTGCCAAGCGAGCGATCACCGAAAAAGACCTGTTCAATTTTGTCTGGATCGCCGACCCGCAGGTTTCGCCGGATGGGTCGCGCGCCGTCTTTACCCGCGTGGTCACCGACGAGAAGCATACCGGGTACGAGACGTCCATTTGGATCGTCGCCACCTCCGGCAGCGAGGCTCCCATACGCCTGACCAACGGCAAGCATGACGAGATCCCGCGCTGGTCGCCAGATGGCAAGAGCATCGCGTTCCTCCGTGGGGGAGAAAAAAAAGATGACCGCGGCAAGCCTCGTCCGGCGCAAATTGCGATTCTGCCACTGACTGGCGGCGAAGCTCGCGTTATTACCGATCTGCCGAAAGGCGCGGCCGATCCGGTCTGGTCGCCAGATAGCAGGCGCATCGCTTTCTTGAGTTCGACCACGCTCGAGGATATTGAGAAAGAACAGCGCAAGAAGAATGAAGCCAAAGCCGGCGGCGCGAACGCCAAAGAACCCGCAGGCCCTGCCAGTTCGGCCGTGGCCAAAGCTGAGTCCGATGGCGACCGCGAATCCGACATCCACATCATTACTCGCGCCGTGTACCGCGACAATGACGAGGGCTATCTCGATTTCAAGCGGCACCAGCACATTTGGGTGATTGACGCCCCCATCGCGTCCGACGAATCCGCCAAGCCGCTGCAGCTTACGAGCGGGGAATATGACGAAGGCGAAATCTGCTGGACGCACGACGGTTCGCGCATCTACTTCCTCACCAGCCGCATTGACGAGCCTTATTACCAGACGCCGAGCACGGATATTTATTCGGTCGCATCGGCGGGTGGCACGGCCGAAAAGTTGGCTGCTGTTCCGATGGGAATCGGCAATCTCACGCTCAGCCCCGACGGCCGTCGCCTCGCCTTCCACGGTTCGGTCACGCAACCGGTCCGTTCCTACTCCCAGCCCGATCTCTGGGTTATCGACCTAGCTCCCAATGCACAGCCTCGCAATCTTACTGCGGGCTACGACTTCGACATGGGAGATGCCGTCTTCGGCGACAACGCCGCCCCGCGCGGCGGCAACGGAGCTACCCTGCACTGGTCGCCGGACGGGCGCTGGCTCTTCGACATCGTGGCCAGGCAGGGACGCACGCCGCTGGTTCGTGTGGATACGCAAACGGGCGCGGTCACAGAAATTACTCGGGGAGACCAGGCGGTGCTCGATTTCTCCATCACACCCGATGCGCGTACTGCGGTTACTCTTGTGTCGACGCCCCTGGTGATCGGCGACCTGTTTACGGTTGCGATGGACGACGGGAAAGGCGGCGCGCCAACCCGCATCACCGACGCCAACAAGACGCTCTGGTCTCAGCTCAACCTGACCGCGCCGGAAGAGATTAACTACAAAAGCTTCGACGGCCTGCCGATTCAAGGATGGATTCAGAAGCCGCCCGACTTCGATCCGAAGAAGAAATATCCCTTGATCCTCAATATCCACGGCGGGCCGCACGCCGCTTATGGCTGGGTCTTCGATCACGAATTTCAATGGATGGCGGCGAAGGGTTACGTGGTGCTGTACATCAATCCGCGCGGCTCGACCAGCTACGGCCAGGATTTCGGCAACATCATTCAGTACCACTATCCGGGCGACGACTACCGTGACCTGATGGTGGGAGTGGATGAAGTCCTGAAGCGTGGCTACGTCGATCCGAAGAAACTCGGCGTGACCGGGGGCAGCGGCGGCGGGGTACTCACCGACTGGACGGTTACCCAGACCGATCGTTTTGCCGCCGCGGTCTCGCAGCGCGACATCTCGAATTGGGCCTCATGGTGGTACACCGCCGATTTCACTTTATTCCAGCCGAACTGGTTCAAGGCGCCGCCCTTTCAGGATCCGAAGGACTACGCTGATCGCTCTGCTATTACCTTCGTCGAGAAAATCCACACGCCGATGATGTTCATTCTGGGGCAGTCCGACTACCGTACGCCGCAGGATTCGGGCGGAGAGCAATTGTTCCGTGCGCTCAAGTTTCTGAAGCGCCCGACTGCCATGGTCGTGTTTCCGCGCGAGACGCATGAACTGTCGCGCTCGGGTGAGCCGTGGCATCGCGTTGAGCGCCTCGACAATATTGTGGGATGGTTCGACAAATGGCTGATGGGCGTGCCCCATCCGGAGTACGAAGTGCGGCCGGAGAAACTGGAAACCAAATCTGCCGACTATTAAAGCGGACTTAAGTCAAACGGTGGAGGGACGGGCGGCTCTCCACCGGCAAACATTTTTCGCACTCTAAAAACTGCTAGTCTGTGAGACCCATAAACCTTTTTGACACCGGGAGGCGTTCGCGATGGCGGCGATTACACCTCGCATTCTACGCAAGACATGCGGTGAATACTTGCTTCTCGCGTTGATTTCAGGCTATAATCTCCGCAAGATATGCGGATAATATACATCCATGAGCGTAAGAACTGGCCGCAGTTTCATTGGAACCGCGATCGCCTTGCTGAACCGCTGGCAGCGGTCCGTCACCAGCAGGGCAGGCTGATCGGCCATATGGAAGCCATCGGCTTCAATCTCCGCCAGGAAGCCGAGCTGCAGACGCTGACTGCCGATGTGCTCAAGAGCAGTGAAATCGAGGGGAATAAGCTGGACGCTGAACAGGTCCGGTCCTCGATTGCCCGACGCCTCGGCATGGATATTGGCGCGCTCCAACCCGCAGACCGCGACGTCGAAGGCATCGTTGAAATGATGCTCGACGCCACGCGCCACTACGACCAGCCGCTCACCGATGAAAGGCTCTTTGCGTGGCATGCGTCCCTGTTTCCCTCCGGGCGGAGCGGCATGCACAAGATCAGGGCAGGGGCTTGGCGTGACGACGGCACGGGCCCGATGGAGGTTGTCTCCGGCCCGGCCGGCAAAGAGCGCGTCCATTTCCAGGCACCCCCGGCGTCCCGCCTCGATGGAGATATGCGGGCATTTCTGGGCTGGTTCAATGCCAACGCCGACATGGACCCGGTCTTGAAAGCAGGATTGGCCCATCTCTGGTTCGTCACTATCCACCCGTTTGATGACGGGAACGGCCGCATTGCGCGCGCCATTGCCGACATGGCCCTGGCGCGCTCAGAAAACAGTCCGCAACGCTTCTACAGCATGTCGACGCAAATCCGGCAGGAGCGCGGAGCCTACTACGGCCTTCTGGAGAAGACGCAGACGGGGACATTGGACATCACACGCTGGATGGAATGGTTTCTCGGCTGTCTTGGACGTGCCATCGAGGGCGCGCAAACCACGCTCAGCGCCGTCCTCGCGAAGGCACGATTTTGGAAAGACATCGGGGGTGTTGCGAGCGGGGTTCCGATCAATGAGCGCCAGCGGCTCGTGCTGAATCGGCTGCTCGATGGGTTCGAGGGAAAGCTCACGACATCGAAATACGCAAAGCTTGCCAGGTGCTCGCAGGACACAGCACTGCGTGACATTCTGTCTCTCGTCGAACGCGGCGTTCTCGTCCGCAATCCCGAAGGCGGGCGGAGCACAAGCTACGCCCTCGCGGGACGGAATGAAGGGTTGCCAGTTGTTCATCTTTCTTGACCCGGCCAGGACCTGGGTGCGGGTCCCGACGTGCCTGGTTTATCAACACCGGGCACCGCTCAATGACCAACGTAACCGCACGCTGGGCTTTCTTCTGCTATACTGCCATTAACGCTTTTGCTACGGTTTGCTCGTTAAGCGGGGATCCTGTTGGATCCGCATCACCTCCGCATTTCCTGCCCGCCGTTTGGTTCCAGCGCCAATTTCATTGCGAGCGGCATGCGAACTCGGACGAGTGTGTCTGAGAAATTGAAAGTAAGCCCCTCCAGAAAGAAAAACCATCGAATGACCACATTTACGGAACTGCCCTTGTCTGCTCAGTTGCAGCAGAAACTGGCGGCAGCTCAATTCATTACCCTCACACCCATCCAGGCGCGCGCCATTTCTCCTGCCCTTGAAGGCAAGGACGTTATCGGCACCGCCCAAACCGGCACCGGCAAGACTCTCGCGTTTCTGATTCCGATTCTCGAGATGCTGCGCGCCGAATCCTCGAAAAATGAGACAACGAAGCACATCCG